>SPLB01000206.1 GCA_004566265.1 Paracoccaceae bacterium
CGCAGATACTGGTCCAGCTCGGTTGTCTTGGCCAGCTCATCCAGAAGGTCAAGGCTGATGCCGTCTTCAGCGTCAAAGGGGCCCGACCAGATGCGGCGCAATTTCGCAACATGGCCCAGGCAGCCCAGCTTTTCGCCCAGATCCCGCGCGATCGACCGCACATAGCCGCCTTTGCCGCAGGTCATTTCCAGCACAACCTGGTCGGGGTTTGGGCGGTCCACCATGATCAGCTCTTCGACCCACAGGGAACGTGCCGCCAGCTCAATGTCTTCGCCATCGCGGGCCAACTTATAGGCACGCTGGCCATCGATTTTTACAGCTGAAAACTTCGGCGGCACCTGCTGGATCTCCCCAATAAAGCCGAGCAGAGCTTCTTTGATGTCATCATCGGTCGGGCGCTCGCCACTGGTGGCGATCACCTCGCCTTCGGCATCATCCGTGTTGGTCGCCGACCCAAGGTTCACCGTGAAGCTGTAGGCCTTTAATGCATCGGTGATGTAAGGCACGGTTTTGGTGGCCTCGCCCAAGGCCACAGCCAGAACGCCGGTGGCTTCGGGGTCCAGCGTGCCCGCATGGCCCGCTTTTTTGGCGTCAAACGCCCAACGCACCTTATTCACCACCGCGGTCGAGGTCAGACCCGCAGGTTTGTCCACGACCAGCCAGCCGGAAATGTCGCGTCCCTTGCGTTTGCGTCCCATGCAGTGTGCCCTCGAATTGCTGATAAGGCGCGCCGCTTACCGCGCGTCCCTTTGTCTGTCAATTGGTGAGTGTCGCAGGGCTCAGTTGCCGAGGGGACCTAGATCGCCTGTGCTTGTTTTGCGCACCACGCCAACAATAGGTCCCATGGCCAGGCCCGCATCCGACCGACCCAGTGCAGGCGCATGAAGCCGCGAGATATTCCCATCGAAATACAGCGCGCTGTTCAGCCCCAGATGGTCGCGGAAGTAACTGGCGAAATCGTGAAAGTTCACCTGATTGCGCGAAATCACAAAGACCGCGCGGCGGCCATCTTTGCTGGTGCCCACCCCATTGCGGATATACCGCGAATCAGACCCGGCAAGGAAACGCGGGTGCAGCGCCCCGTCGATCACCAGCATCGGCCCCGATTGGGTGGCACTGGTGCAGGCCGGGGCCTCCGTTTCGAACCGCAGGGTCTCGATCACATCCGCGCGGCCCTCGCGCAGGCACAAGACACCATTGGGCAGCAGGCCAAAATTGCCGGGGCCGGGGTTGGTCACCAGCCGCATTTCTTGCGCGCCTTCTTCCACATAAAGACCCACGGGCGCGCGGTCGCTATGGTACATGCCGGCATTGGTGGCAAAAACCAGCTCCTCGCCCGCAGCCTCCAACGCCGCATTGATCGAAGAGAAATGCCCAAACGGCACCCCATCGTCGTTGCGCAGGAACAGGCGAAGCTCGTCCCGGGCGGCATCCACTTCGCAGACCGCAAAGCGATTTCCGCCGTAGGTTTCATTGCGGCAGTCCACCGCATGTGCCGGCACGGCCAGCGAAAACCCGATCAGGGCCCCCGCCATCAGGCGCGCCGCGCGGCTCACCCCGCATCCCCGTCAGCACCGTCAGTAGCCCCATCGGAGTTGTCTTCGATGTCCTGACGCACCTCGTCCTGTGCAAACAGGCGGCGGGTCTCATCCATCTGATCAAAGGTCTCGTCCAGACGAAATCTCAGATCGGGGGTGAACTTCAGCCCCAGCTTTTTGCCCACCGCGCGGCGCAGTTCAGATTTGTTCTGCGCCAACAGCTTTAGGACGCCCTCCTGACCTTTGCCGCCCAGAGGCAGCACAAAGGCGGTGGCGATTTTCAGATCCGGAGAGGTGCGCACCTCGCCCACGGTGATCGACATGCGGTTCAGTTCCATGTCGTGTACGTCACCGCGTGCAAGCACTTCGGACAGGGCGCGGCGAATAAGTTCGCCAACGCGCAGCTGTCGCTGAGAGGGCCCAGGCCCATCATGAAATTTGTTCTTACCCATAATTTCGATCTATGCCGAAAGCAGGGCTTTGCCAAGCGCGCGCTGGCGGGTTAGGAGAAAAGCCGCAAAGTTTTCATCAGGAGAGACAGGCCATGTCGGAAAAAACAGGGATCGTGATCACCGGCGCCTCCGGGCGCATGGGGCAGATGTTGATCAAAACGGTACTGGAGAGCGACAAGGCCAAACTGGTGGGCTGCGTCGAACGCGAGGGCCACGATTGGGTGGGCCAGGACATAGGTGTCGCCATGGGGGGGCAGGCCGTCGGTGTCACAGTGACCGATGATGCGCTCGAAGCGTTTTCCAAGGCCCAAGCCGTGATCGACTTTACCGCGCCTGCGGCGACCATCGCCTTCTCCAAACTCGCGGCCCAAGCCCGAGTCACCCATGTGATCGGCACCACCGGCATGACTGAGGATGAAATCGCCCAGCTGGAACCCGCCGCCCGCCATGCGGTGATCGTGCGGGCCGGCAATATGTCGTTGGGTGTGAACCTTCTGGTTCAGCTGACCAAAAAAGTCGCCGCCGCACTGGACGAGGATTTCGACATTGAGGTCATCGAAGGCCACCACCACCACAAGGTCGATGCACCCTCTGGCACCGCACTGATGCTGGGTGAAGCCGCGGCCGAGGGCCGTGGTGTGAAACTTGCCGACGTGCGCGACTCGGGCCGCGACGGCATCACCGGCGCGCGCAAACGTGGCGACATTGGCTTTACTGCGATCCGGGGCGGCGACATTGTGGGGGAACATGATGTGCTGTTTGCCGGTGCGGGCGAACGCATCGTGCTGCGCCATATGGCAACCGACCGCGCGATTTTTGCCCGCGGCGCGCTCAAAGCCGCGCTTTGGGGACAGGGGCAGAAACCAGGGCAATACGATATGCTGGACGTGCTCGGCCTGTGATTGTCGCAGCGTTCAAACACAGATAGGGCCCCATTAGGGGCCCTTTTCCGTCTCTAAATATCTTGCGCTGACGGCCCGATACGGGCGACGGCGCGGCGGACCGTTCTCGCAGATAACAGTCCATCCCCCA
>SPLB01000207.1 GCA_004566265.1 Paracoccaceae bacterium
GTCATGGAGCGACAGCTGTTGGCGCAGGGAAGACAGCCGGTCCGGTCCCTGTTCGGGGCGCGCGGTGACGTCAAAGGTTTGAAACATGGCAGCTCTCCCTAAAGTGAGGTTCGAAAGTCGATTTTGGTCTTTGTTCCACGCAACCAATGGCAGCGCAAGCGTTCAACCATTTCATCAAGGGGGCCCGCCGTCTTACCCCTGTTTCGATAATTGGAACAGGACCGCTGGGTGCGCTCTTGAAGACCGGATCCCTTAGGCGTCTTGCAAAATATTCGGCCTAGATGGACCCGCGCACCGCAGGTGCGCGCCAGACCCAAGGCTTTGCAGGGCATCTTTGATGCATAGCAAAGGTACGGAAGGCCTACGGCTCCTGCAGGGAGGCGCGGTATCAGTTGATTCTTCAGCCGACCCTGCGCATGCCCATGACACGTGCGCGGGCACGCGGGTCGCTGTCAAACAGCGCGGCAAGCTGTTCGGTCATTGCACCCGCCAGTTGTTCGACATCTGTGATGGTCACAGCTCGGTCGTAATACCGGGTTACGTCGTGTCCGATACCGATCGCAAGCAGCTCAACCTGTTTGCGCTTTTCGACCATTGCGATCACATCACGCAGGTGTTTCTCCAAATAATTCGCCGGGTTCACCGAGAGGGTGGAATCATCGACCGGTGCGCCATCTGAAATAACCATCAGGATTTTGCGCGCCTCGGGCCGGGACAACATCCGCTTGTGCGCCCATTCAAGCGCTTCGCCGTCGATGTTTTCTTTCAGGAGGCCCTCTTTCATCATCAAGCCAAGGTTCGGGCGCACGCGACGCCAAGGGGCATCTGCCCCCTTGTAGATAATATGGCGCAGGTCGTTCAGCCGACCCGGCAGCTGCGGACGGCCCTGATGGAGCCATTCCTCTCGCGCCAGCCCTCCTTTCCATGCGCGGGTGGTGAAGCCAAGGATTTCGACCTTCACATTGCAACGCTCCAGTGTGCGGGCCAGAACGTCGGCGCAAATCGCCGCTATGGAAATCGGACGTCCACGCATCGAACCAGAGTTATCCAGCAGAAGCGTGACCACGGTGTCCCGGAATTCAGTGTCTTTTTCGATCTTGAAGGACAGCGGCGTGGTCGGGTTTGCCACCACGCGCGCCAGACGACCTGCGTCCAGAATACCTTCTTCTAGGTCAAACTCCCACGACCGGTTCTGCTGTGCCTGAAGACGACGCTGCAGTTTATTGGCCAGACGCGAGACGGCGCCCTTCAGCGGTTCCAGCTGCTGGTCCAGATAGGCGCGCAGACGTTCCAGCTCTTGGGGTTCGGCCAGATCTTCGGCTTTGACCTCTTCGTCATTGCCGTCGTCAAAGACCTTATAGTCCGGGTCGGCCTCGGACACAGGCGGCGGGGCTGGGGGCTCGAGCGGGGCTTCGCCCTCGGGCATCTCCATCTCGTCCGTCAGCTCGTCATCGGCCATCTCATCCGAGGAGACCTGCGCCTGCGATGGATCCTGCTGCTGTTCCTGCGCCTGTTCAGGGTTTGCCTCGACGTCCTCTTCGTCGCTGTCATCCTGGCCTGCGCTTTCAGGCTGTTCTTCTTCTTCAGAACTTTCCTCAGCGGCGTCGTCCTGTTCGTCTTCAAGCTCATCCGGATCTTCGCCGAGCTGATCGCCATAACCGAGGTCGGAAATCACTTTGCGGGCAAATTTTGCAAAAGCGGCTTGATCCGAGAGGATCTCGTCAAGATTGTCGAGTGTTTCGCCAGCCTGATTTTCAATAAACCCACGCCAGAGGTTCATCACATTGTCGGCGGCTTCGGGCAGGGGGCGACCGGTGGCGAGATGGCGGATCAGATAGCCTGCGGCCACCGGCAGCGGGGCCTCAGATGCGGTTTTTACCTGATCGTATCCCCGGCGCAGGGCTTCGTGCTGAATTTTGACATCAATATTGGAGGCGGTGCCCGGCATCACACGGGCGCCCATAGCCTCGCAGCGTGCGTGTTCCATGGCCTCGTACAGCTCGCGCGCCATTTCTCCTGAGGGCACATATCGCGTGTGCGTCGCATCGTTGTGAAAGCGCTGGCGCATGGCTAGCGCATCGGCGGTGCCGCGCGCCATCAGCACCTCTTCGCGGGTCATCCGGCGCGAGACCTGCGGCAGACGCATCGCGTCGCCGCTCATGCCTGAGGGGTCAACCGTGTAGTTCACCGACAAGTCGGCATTGTTGGCCATGACCTTGGTGGCTTCGGCCAAGGCCTTTTTGAAAGGATCGGCTGGGTTGTCGTTTGGTTTGCTCATGGTCTCACCTTGTTCCCAAAGAGCTTCGCGCTGTGACGATGCAAAGTCCAGTGCCGACTGGCCGCTGAAGGCAGCGCCCGGCTCGACGGGGTTGAAGCGATGCGCCCGCGCCGTGGGGGAGCACGACGGGCGCTGCCCGGTCTGATGTCCAGGCGCTCGCTCCACTTAAGGGGTGGGGATTACCCCAAGCTCACGTTTGCAGCACTTTCCGGCAGCTCTTCGTCAAAACAACGCTGATAGAATTCGGCCACGGTCTGGCGTTCCAGCTCGTCGCATTTGTTGAGGAAGGACAGTCGGAAGGCATAGCCTACATCGCGGAAAATTTCCGAGTTCTGCGCCCAGTTGATCACCGTACGGGGGCTCATCACGGTGGACAGGTCACCGTTCATAAAGGCGGTCCGGGTCAGGTCGGCAACGGTCACCATCTGGCTGATGGTCCTGCGGCCCTCGGCGGTGTTGTAATGCGGTGCTTTGGACAGGATGATCGCCGCTTCGGCGTCGTGGCTGAGGTAGTTCAGCGTCGACACCAGCGACCAGCGGTCCATCTGTGCCTGGTTGATCTGCTGGGTGCCGTGATAAAGGCCGGTGGTATCACCCAGGCCCACGGTGTTTGCGGTGGCAAACAGGCGGAAAAATGGGTTCGGTGTGATGATCTCGTTCTGATCGAGCAAGGTCAGCTTGCCGTCATGTTCCAGAACGCGCTGGATCACAAACATCACGTCTGCGCGGCCCGCGTCATATTCGTCGAACACAATCGCAACCGGGTTGCGCAGCGCCCAGGGCAGAATGCCTTCGTGGAATTCGGTGACCTGCTTGCCGTCGCGCAGTTTGATCGCATCTTTGCCAATCAGGTCGATCCGGCTGATGTGGCTGTCGAGGTTGACGCGCACGGAGGGCCAGTTCAGACGGGCCGCAAC
>SPLB01000208.1 GCA_004566265.1 Paracoccaceae bacterium
CGACCTCTGTATTGTCCAAAAGCCAGGCCACGGGCCGTGCACCGAGTTTTCCTTCGACGTCGGCGACCTCTTTGAGTTGCTCTGCAATGTGGATGTGGATCGGACCCGCAGGGTTCGCGGTCAGAACGCTTGCGAGATCCGCGGGCGACGTGGCCCGCAGCGAGTGCGGTGCAATGCCGACCTGCGCATCTAAGGGCAGATGTGGCAGGTTGCCTTTGCAGGCGTCTACCAGGTCGAAGAAGCGGTCCACATCATTGAAAAACCGAAACTGCCCGCCGCTTAATTGGTCTTGGTTGACCCCGCCGTAGGTGTAGAGAACCGGTAAATGTGTGAGGCCAATGCCTGTTTGGTCGGCGGCGGCAAAAATACGATCGCTGAGTTCCGAGAGCACCGTGTAGGGCGTACCATTGGATTGGTGATGCACATAATGGAATTCACCGACGGCGGCATAGCCAGCCTCCTGCATCTCCAGAAACACCAATGCGGCAATGGCCTCGATCTGTTCCGGTGTCAGGCAGTCGAGGAAGCGATACATCAGCGTCCGCCAGGTCCAGAAGCTTTCCCGACCGGCGGCGCGGAATTCGGTCATGCCTGCCATGGCCCGTTGGAAACTGTGGCTGTGTAGATTGGCCAGAGCGGGCAGCAGAGTATCCACGTGGTAGTCACCTTCAACAGGCGCGACGCCTGTCTCAATGGCGGATATTCTCCCGTTGCAACAAGTGACCCGGCAGTCCGTCTGCCACTCTTGTCCAACAAGGAGGTTCGTCGCGTGGATCTTCATAACGGATCTCGCTCATGTCTTGGAAATTCAAGCAGGTAGGTCAAAGACATCGTGAGGGCGCCAGTGACCTTGCGTTTCAGTCTCAGCCCAGAATGGCGGGCAGACGCAGCCCATGCAGGCGGGCGCAGTCTTTGGCATCTTCATAGCCTGCGTCAGCATGGCGCCAGACCCCAGAGGCCGGGTCGTTCCACAACACGCGCTCCAGACGTTTAGCCGCGTCGTCGGTGCCATCGGCACAGATCACCACCCCTGCGTGCTGCGAGAAGCCCATGCCAACACCGCCGCCGTGATGCAGCGACACCCATGTTGCGCCAGACGCCGTGTTCACCAGCGCATTCAGCAGCGGCCAGTCCGAGACAGCATCAGAGCCGTCTTTCATCGCCTCGGTTTCGCGGTTCGGAGACGCAACAGAGCCCGAGTCCAAGTGATCGCGGCCAATCACGACAGGGGCTTTCAATTCGCCAGTTCTGACCATCTCATTGAAGGCAAGACCCAGACGGTGCCGGTCGCCTAGGCCCACCCAACAGATCCGCGCCGGCAGTCCCTGAAATGCGATACGTTCACGCGCCATGTCGAGCCAGTTGTGCAGATGCGTGTTGTCCGGAAGCAGCTCTTTTACTTTTTGGTCTGTCTTGTAGATGTCTTCGGGGTCGCCCGACAGTGCCACCCAGCGAAACGGGCCGATGCCGCGACAGAAGAGTGGGCGGATATAGGCGGGGACAAAGCCGGGGAAGGCAAAGGCGTCTTCCAATCCTTCTTCAAGGGCCACTTGACGAATATTGTTGCCATAATCGACGGTTGGCACGCCATCCTTGTGGAAGGCAACCATCGCTTCGACATGGACTTTCATCGAGGCACGCGCAGCGCGTTCAACTTCCTTGGGGGAAGTTGCAGCCTTTGAACGCCATTCCGCAACGCTCCAGCCTTGCGGGAGATACCCATTAACCGGATCATGCGCTGAGGTTTGGTCTGTCACAATATCTGGGCGCACTCCCCGCTGACACAGCTCTGAAAACACATCTGCGGCATTGCCAATCAGAGCGACAGATTTTGCCTCTCCGGCTTTGGTCCACCGCGCGATCATTTCCAGCGCTTCATCGATTGAGTGGGTTTTCTCGTCCACATAGCGCGTGCGCAGGCGGAAGTCGGCAGAGCGTTCGTCGCACTCTACCGCGAGACAGCAGGCCCCGGCCATGACTGCAGCCAAAGGCTGCGCCCCCCCCATGCCGCCCAGACCGCCGGTCAAAATCCAGCGCCCTTTTAAATCACCGCCATAGTGTTGACGGCCTGCTTCCATGAAGGTCTCGTAAGTTCCCTGCACAATGCCCTGACTGCCGATATAAATCCACGAACCGGCGGTCATCTGACCGTACATCGCAAGCCCTTTTTTATCGAGCTCGTTGAAGTGATCCCAATTTGCCCAATGTGGAACCAGGTTCGAATTCGCAATCAGCACTCGTGGCGCATCTTTGTGAGTTTTGATGATGGAGATGGGCTTGCCGGATTGAACAATCAGGGTCTCATTCGCCTCAAGATCTTTGAGGCTTTCCACAATGAGATCAAAGTCTTTCCATGTCCGCGCGGCCCGACCGATGCCGCCGTACACCACCAGTTCGTGCGGGTTTTCGGCTACATCCGGGTGAAGATTGTTCATCAGCATCCGCAGAGGCGCTTCGGTCAACCAGCTTTTGGCGTTCAACTCGGTTCCAGTCGGGGGGAAAACGTCACGGCTGTTCTTGCGAGGATCACACATGGTTCACTCCTGATCTTTGGTAAGGGCGCCCGATAGGGCAATTTCGGAGAGGGATTCGAGCATGTTTTGCAGATGCCTGCGGGCCTCACTTGCGCGGCTTTCGTCGTAGGCCCACGGGGGGCTTTCCTGCATGTAGGCCCGCTGGGAAATCTCCATCTGGATGGCATGAATGCGGGCTTGGGGCTGGCCATAATGGCGTGTAGTCCAGCCGCCCTTGAAGCGTGCGTTCAGAACGGATGATATGCCGGATGCTGTGGTAATGCTGTGGACGGTGTGTTCAATGGACGAAGCGCAAGTTGTGCCATTGTTAGTGCCGGTGTTGAAAATCGGTAGCTCCCCGTTAAAGAGAAACGGGATGTTGGAGCGGATGGAGTGGCAGTCAAATAGGATTGCCACGCCATGTCTGTCACGCACCCGTTTCAGCTCGGCCCTTAGTGCCCG
>SPLB01000031.1 GCA_004566265.1 Paracoccaceae bacterium
GAGGGCATGAGTGTTCTGGACAATGTGATGACCGGCCGTCTGAACCATATGAAGACCAATATCTTCCAACAGGGCCTTTGGAAGGGCAAAGCTGAAGCCGAGGAAACCGCCAACCGCGCGATGGTAGAGCGGATCATTGATTTCCTGGAGATCCAGGCGATCCGCAAGACCCCGGTGGCGCGACTGCCCTATGGTCTGAAGAAACGCGTCGAACTGGCACGGGCCTTGGCGGCTGAGCCGAAACTCTTGCTGCTGGATGAGCCGATGGCGGGGATGAACGTCGAGGAAAAAGAGGACATGAGCCGCTTTATCCTGGATGTGAATGATGAATTTGGAACCACGATTGCCCTGATCGAACACGACATGGGCGTGGTGATGGACCTGAGCGACCGGGTGGTGGTGATGGATTATGGCCGCAAGATCGGCGACGGCACCCCCGATGAGGTGCGCAACAATCAGGACGTCATAGATGCCTATCTGGGGGTAAGCCATGACTGAACAGCGGATCACAGAGGAGAAGAACCATGTCTGATCAGCTGATCTTTGCCATGGAGGTGACGCTCAACGGGCTGATGGCG
The DNA here is from genome assembly GCA_004566265.1 of Paracoccaceae bacterium. Lineage (GTDB taxonomy): Bacteria > Pseudomonadota > Alphaproteobacteria > Rhodobacterales > Rhodobacteraceae > Epibacterium. The sequence continues at coordinate 579 of SPLB01000031.1, forward strand.
GGCGTTCTCTATGCGCTGGTCGCGCTGGGCTTTGTTCTGATCTACAAAGCGTCAGGAATTTTTAATTATGCCCAAGGGGTTATGGCGTTGTTTGCGGCCATGACGCTTGTCGGAATCATGCAGGGACAGGTGCCGTTTGCGCATCTGATCAACGCTCTGTTTGGCACCCATCTGCATTCCTTTGGCTGGAATGTGCCGGCGCTGTTGGCGATCTTGCTGACGGTCGTGGTCATGGTGGGATTTGCCTGGGCTGTGCAGGTTGTGGTGATGCGCCATCTTGTCGGGCAAGAGCCGATTATCCTGTTTATGGCCACAATCGGGCTGGCATATTTCCTTGAAGGCGTCGCGGATCTGATGTGGGGGTCCGAGATCAAGACGCTGGATGTGGGGCTGCCGCAGGGGATCAACGTCTGGATCGATGAGACGACATTCGGCATCTTTGGCTACGGCTTCTTCATCGACAATCTAGATATTGTCGCAACGGTGATTGCAGCCCTTCTGGTGGCGGGGCTGGTGCTGTTTTCGCAGTACACGAAACAGGGCCGTGCCATGCGGGCGGTGGCGGATGACCACCAGGCGGCGCTGTCGGTGGGCATTTCGCTGAACTATATCTGGGTGCTGGTCTGGTCGGTTGCAGGGTTTGTCGCTCTGGTCGCTGGCATCATGTGGGGCACAAAATCGGGCGTGCAGTTTTCACTGTCGCTGATTGCGCTGAAGGCGCTGCCGGTGTTGATGCTGGGGGGCTTTACATCGATCCCCGGCGCAATTGTTGGCGGGTTGATCATCGGTGTCGGTGAGAAACTGTTCGAGTTTCTCGTGGGGCCATTGGTTGGCGGTGCGACGGAGAACTGGTTTGCCTATGTTCTGGCGCTGCTGTTTTTGGTGTTCCGACCTCAGGGACTGTTTGGGGAGAAGATCATTGAACGGGTCTGATCTGCCTCCCCCAATGACTTATGCGGCTTCCGCGGCCTCGGCGGATTTGGCAGCCTTGGCTTGTGCCTCACGCAGGGCATGGGCGCGCTTTTCCAATGCGGCAGCTTGGGCGGCGTCTTGTGCAAAGATGGTTTTGGCACTGGCCACCAGAAGTGCGGCGCAGACAGTCACTGCGACAGTGAGTGCAATGGTGAAGTCGCCTAGCATGGCACCCAAGAATAGTGTGGCCAAGGTGGCAAGCCCGCTCAGCAACACCACCAACCCCCAGATGTTCATGCGCGGACCTGCAACATGTGCCGCGCGCGCCTGCGCCTGCCCCGCGCCGGGTCGGGCCATGGCGGCTTGGCGCTGTCGTGCGCCCGGCGCGCCAGAAGCGCCGCGTGTGGCGCGGCCTTGGCCATCGACAACTTCGACCTCCTCAACAGCGTTCAACAGCCGTCGCCGGATGTCATTGTATTGCGCCGGGGTGATCTCTCCCCGACTGCGCGCGACCTCGAGCCTGCGCATCTCTTGTAACATAGCAGTCATTTTTCCCACTCACTTTACCCGCAGACAGGGTGACAAAGCGATTGGGGCGAAATGTGGCAAAATGCGGATTTCCAAACAAAGGGTTAATGTGGTGGCAACCAAAGCGGAGGTCACAACCTATGCCTAGGCTGATTGCTCTGCCGAATGTCATAGCCTGGTCCGGTTTCTGGGCCTTTGGCTGTCGGACGCTGACCGGCGAGGGCTATAGCCCGACGCAGCCCCGCATTGCCGCCAGTGTGGCGACGGCGGGGGGGTGTATCGGCGTTCTGAACCATCTGCGGCGTGTTTGGATGTCGGGGCGATCCGGTTGTGCAATGTCGTCCAACCGCATGACAAAAGACGCGCGTGACGCGGCCCAGGCGCATTGGCGCGCTGAGGTAAGCGGCGCATCAACCAAAGTGAAGGGGGCATAGGATGTTCTACCGTGAGGCCGGGGATTTCAAACTCTCCTATGAGGCGGACAGCCAGACCTTTCCGATCCGCTTTGACCGGTATCGCTACTATGCGGTGCTGGTGGTGGCTTTTGGCATTATTCCTTTTGTCATCAATGACTACTGGGCAAACGCCATACTGCTGCCGTTCCTGATCTATTCGATTGCGGCGATCGGGCTGAATATTCTGGTGGGCTATTGCGGGCAGGTGAGCCTTGGTACCGGGGGGTTCATGGCGGTAGGAGCCTATGCCTGCTACAAGCTGATGACCGCATTTCCAGAGGTCTCCATGTTCATCCATGTGGTGCTGGCGGGAGGGATCACGGGGGTGGTCTGCGTGCTCTTTGGTCTGCCATCCTTGCGGATCAAGGGGTTTTATCTGGCGGTGGCAACGCTGGCGGCGCAGTTTTTTCTGGTGTGGCTGTTTAACCGGGTGCCGTGGTTCTACAACTATTCGGCGTCGGGGCAGATCAGTGCGCCGGAACGGGACACCTTTGGCATTGTTATCACCGGCCCCAACGCGCAGGCTTGGGCGACCTATCTGTTCTGCCTGATTTTCCTGACCGCCTGTGCGCTGATTGCCCGCAATCTGACCCGCGGCACGCAAGGGCGCAAATGGATGGCGATCCGCGACATGGACATCGCCGCCGAGATTATCGGGGTGAACCCGTTGAAGGCAAAGCTGTCGGCCTTTGCGGTGTCGGGCTTTTTCATCGGGGTCTCGGGTGCGCTGTTCTTTGCGATCTATCTGGGCGCGGTCGAGGTGGGCGAAGCGTTCGGCATCACCAAATCGTTTCTCGTGCTGTTCATGATCATTATCGGCGGACTTGGGTCGATCTTTGGTAGCTTTGCTGGCGCGGCGTTTCTGGTGCTTCTGCCGGTGGTGTTAAAGGTGGTTGGCGTCGATGTGTTGGGCTGGCCCACGGACATTGTGGCCCATTTCCAACTGGTGATTGTCGGCGCGCTCATTGTCACGTTCTTGATCCTGGAACCCCACGGGCTGGCGCAGCTGTGGCGTGTGGCGAAAGAGAAACTGAGGCTCTGGCCTTTTCCCCACTAGGGCTGAGGCTGGCGGTCTGGGGGGGACGTGAGGAGCCCCCCAGCACATAGGACGCGCCGTCGGTCGGACGGCAGACGCGTGGCGGACACAAAGCAGGCGGCAAACAGGCCCGCAACAGGCCCGCAACAGGCATGACACAGGCAAGCGCCGTCAGAGTAAATTTAGGGAGGAAGAAAAGTGATGAAGACGAAGCTAACAACAGTTGCGCTTGGCGCGCTTTTGGCAGCCGGCCCGGCGATGGCCGATCTGGTATTCCCGGATC
>SPLB01000209.1 GCA_004566265.1 Paracoccaceae bacterium
AACCCGCGGGCTGGTCTGGCTGAGGTGTTCTTTATGCTGGCCTCCGCCCTTCAGGACGAGGCGGCAGATGACTACGTGCTGCTTTATACGCGGGCTGCGACCGCGCTGCGCGCGGATCATGTCGACGCGCTGCTATTAGGCGCAGAGCTGTTGGATAGGCTGGGTCGTTATGAGTTGGCGATTGATCTTTATAAACAGGTGCCTCGTCGCAGCGCGGACTATCATGCTGCCGAACTTGGCCGTGCCGAGGCCCTACGCCGCGCGGCCAAACCCGGCGCTGCGGCAGAGGTACTGGAACAGCTGATCCGTGATTTCCCCGCCTCGGTCATGGGCCACATGGATCTGGGTGACCTGATGCGTCAGGAAGAAGACTATGTGGCCGCTGTGGTCGCCTATGACAAAGCGCTGGCGCTTGCAGACGCAGATGCGGGCAACCGTTGGTTCCTGTTTTATGCGCGCGGGATTTGCCACGAGCGCCTGAAGGATTGGAACCGGGCGGAAGCGGACTTTCGCGCGGCGTTGGACTTGAACCCGGAACAGGCGCAGGTTCTGAACTACCTTGGTTATTCGCTGGTCGAGCGTCGCGAAAAGTTGGACGAGGCCCTTGAAATGATCGAACGTGCGGTCGCTGCCCGGCCCGACAGCGGGTATATCGTCGACAGCCTTGGCTGGGTGCTTTACCGCCTTGGTCGCTATGATGAGGCCGTCGGCCATATGGAACGCTCGGTCGAGCTTATGCCTGTTGACCCGGTGGTGAACGATCACCTCGGCGATGTGTACTGGGCGGTGGGTCGCTATCTGGAAGCCGAGTTCCAATGGAAACGCGCGCTGTCCTTCATCCCTGCAGATGCAACAGATGGGGAAGCTGACCCCGACCGTATCCGACGCAAGCTGGATGTCGGGCTAGACCTGGTACTTGAAGAAGAGGGTGCGGACCCATTGCAGGTGGCCAATGACGGCTGATAACGCGGCTTTGGCCCCCGTTCTCGCCCAAGCCAAAGTCAACCTAAGTCTTCACATCACCGGCCGTCGCGATGATGGTTATCACCTTCTGGATTCGCTGGTGGCTTTTGCCGATATGGGCGACCACCTGACGCTGACGCCGGGCGACGCGCTGTCGATCGAGGTCACAGGCCCCTTTGCATCTGGCGTGCCGAACGACGCGCGCAATCTGGTTTGGCAAGCGGCCGAGGGCGCGGGCTGGACCGGGCACATCAAACTGGCCAAGAACCTGCCGCATGGGGCGGGGATTGGCGGCGGGTCTTCTGATGCGGCCGCTGTCCTGAATGTACTCTCTGCGCAGGGGATTGAGGCACCCGAGGGGCTTGCACTGTCCTTGGGTGCGGATGTTCCAGTTTGTGTCAGAGGGCGCGCCACCCGCATGCGCGGCATTGGCGAAGACCTCAGCGAGGTTGAATTGCCACAGCTTCACGCGCTGTTGGTCAACCCTGGTGTCCATGTGCCCACAGGGGCGGTTTTTGCGGGGCTCACCTGTCGGAACAATGCGCCCATGCCAGATAAACTCCCGACCTTCAAAGGTCCTGCAGACTGCGCTGCCTGGTTGTCTGAGCAGCGCAATGATCTGGAGCTTCCTGCCATTCAGACCGCGCCGGTGGTCGACCGGGTTTTGTCGGATCTGCGTGCCACAGCAGATGCGCTCATGGCGCGCATGTCCGGGTCTGGCGCCACCTGTTTCGCGCTTTATCCCACAAAAAAGGCCGCCCATATGGCGGCCTATGACCTCGGCACAGAACAGGCCGAGTGGTGGTGCTACGCAGCCACTCTTAGTTGAGGCGGGTCACAACGTAAGCCGCCAGATCGTTCAGCATCTGGCGGATCGGGTGTTCGGGCAGGATCTCCAGCGCTTTGCGCGCTTTGGCAGCCCAGCCCAGTGCATCCTCGCGGGTTGCGTCCAGCGTCTTGTGTTGCGCCATCAATTCAAGCGCGTGCTCAAGGTCGCCTTCTTCCTGGCGGCCTTTTTCAATGGTGCGCACCCAGAAGGCGCGTTCTTCATCCGTTGCCTGCGCCACGGCTTTGATCACCGGCAGGGTCAGCTTGCGCTCGCGGAAGTCGTCACCAACATTTTTGCCGGTTGCGGTCGCATAGCCTTGATAATCCAAGAGGTCATCGGCGATTTGGAAGGCGATCCCCAGCGCATCGCCATAGTCAAAAAGCGCCTGCACCTGTTCTGCGTCGCGGTCCGCGATCACCCCGCCGACTTCGGTTGCGGCCGAAAAAAGTGCCGCAGTTTTGCCGCGCACCACTTGAAGATAGATTTCTTCCGTTGTCTTTAGATCACTTGCAGCGGTCATCTGCAGCACTTCGCCTTCGGCAATGGTTGCGGCTGCATTGGCCAGAATGTCGAGAACACGCAGAGAACCCGTTTCGACCATCAGCTGGAAACTGCGTGCAAACAGGTAGTCGCCCACTAGGACCGAGCTTTTGTTGTCCCACAAAAGGTTCGCCGTCGGACGGCCCCGGCGCTGACCGCTTTCGTCCACCACATCGTCATGCAGCAGGGTCGCGGTGTGAATGAATTCGACTGTAGCGGCCAGCTTTATATGGTCGTTGCCTTCGTAACCGCACATCTTGGCTGCCGCGAGCGTGAGCATCGGCCTAAGGCGCTTGCCGCCAGCCTCGACCAAATGGGCGGTGACCTCTGGAATGCGCGGTGCATGCTGGGAGGTCATCCGGGTCCGGATCAGCGCATTGACGGCGTCCATTTCGGAGGCCAGCGTATCGGCCAGCAATTCATGGGGCTTTTGCGTATTCATCTGGTCCATTCTTTTCCCGATTGGGCTGTTGTCGAACCGGTGTCTCGACAATCCAGCCCGAATGCCCTTACATCCATGATGATGAAAGAACTTTTGCGCAGCTCAGATCCGACTATTCTGGCCTTTGCCACAGCTCTTCTTGAGGGAGAGGATATAGACTGCTTTCAAATGGACGTAAATATGAGCATCCTTGAAGGCGGCATTGGAATTTTCCCGCGACGCCTGCTTGTGCGGGTGCAGGACCATGCACAGGCCGTGCGCGCGATGCGCGACAACGGAATTGCCATCAGCGATGACTGACCATCTCTCCTTTTCTGATGCGGATCTTACGCAAGATGGCTTTCTGGACGGCCGCGTCCAGATCTTGCAACCGAAATCAGGCTATCGTGCTGGGGTTGACCCTGTTCTTCTTGCCGCCAGCGTGAATGTACGTTCGGGCCAAAGCGTGCTTGAATTGGGGTGCGGTGCGGGACAAGCTTTGTTGTGCCTCAACCATCGGGTCGAAGGTTTGAGACTCTCCGGGGTGGAACTTCAGCTGCCCTATGCAGATCTCGCGCGACGCAATGCCGCGCTGAATGACGCGACGGTAGATGTTCATTGCGCGGATCTTGCAGCGCTGCCCGACGTATTGCGTCAGCAATCATTTGATCACGTAATTGCGAACCCGCCTTATTTCCGCGCAGGTGCACACAGTCAGGCGCGCGATGCAGGTCGCCGGACTGCGCTGGGAGAAGCAACCCCTCTTGAAGATTGGATCAGCACTGCCGCCAAACGGCTGAAGCCGCGTGGCTACCTGCATATGATCCAAAAGGGAGACCGTCTGGCTGATGTTTTGACGGCCTGTTCTGGGCGCTTGGGGTCCCTGGAGGTACTGCCGCTTGCGGCGCGGCAGGGGCGCAGGGCGGAACTTGTAATCTTGCGTGCCCGCAAAGAGGGGCGCGCGGCATTTCGTCTCCATAGTCCCTGCATTCTGCATCAGGGCGTGCGCCACGATCAAGATGGAGAGGACATGCGTCCAGAGATTCGCGCGGTTTTGCGGGATGGTGCCGCAATTGGCTGGCCAGCGGGTTAGCAGAGCGAAGGGTCGCTTTGGCGGAGCGGCCCCAAAAACGTTTCGCAGAGGATCCGCTTATGGACGCTCTGGCGTCAGATCGGCGATCTTTGGCCGATTAGATCGAATCAAGCTGAATTTTTTAACCTTCTTTTGCAACCGCGGCGTGACAAGTAGGCCTTGGCTGTGCTCAACTTTCCTCTGTTGTGAACTCAGACTGTAGAAAAGGAGGATAGACGATGAGCCTCAGCTCGCATCTCACCGAATTGAAGAAGAAGCACGAGCATCTCAGTTTCGAAGTCGAGGAAATGGAAAAATCGCCCGCCACCGACCCCTTAAAGGTCGCAATGCTGAAGAAGAAGAAATTACAGCTGAAGGATGAAATATCGCGTCTCATGGACGCCTGATAGCGGACCTTGGTAGTCGGCGCGAAGAAGGGCTCTGCCGTGCAGAGCCCTGTTTCGTTTTTCAAGCTTATTGTGAATCGCGCGCCGTCAGTGCAGCCCCGCCGCTGATCAACAGTGCCGCCAATGGCAAAGCAGATTGTATTGAGCAACATCGGTGGTGTAGGCGCGGTTCCCACGGTGAACAGGGCCAGAAGCGCCTAGAGAAGCACAGCCATAAAGCCAATGGCGGTCGCGCGGTTGCGGATCACTCGGCGACGTCCTCGACGGGAATGAGTTCGATATCAGCCCACATATCCGCTGTCTTGTCGATTTCCG
>SPLB01000210.1 GCA_004566265.1 Paracoccaceae bacterium
GGACAGCGCCTCCAATACCGCGGCAGCCGCGGTGGCAGAGGGTTCGACGCCCTCTGTCAGCGCACGCCACTTGCGCAGCGTCGCCTCGGCCTCTTTGGCCTTTTTATCGGTCCAATCCATCGGCTTGCGGTAATGGGTTTGTAGGAACACAAAGCGCACAACTTCGCCCGGATAGCCCTGATCCAGCAAGTCGCGCACGGTGAAGAAATTGCCCAGCGATTTGGACATTTTCTTGCCTTCGACCTGCAGCATTTCGTTGTGGATCCAGAACTTGGCAAAATTGCCATCAGGATTGGCGCACCGGCTCTGGGCGATCTCGTTTTCATGGTGCGGGAACATCAGGTCGTTGCCGCCGCCATGAATATCAAAGGACTTGCCCAGAAGCTCTGTGCTCATGGCCGAGCATTCGATATGCCAGCCCGGCCGGCCACGGCCCCAGGGGCTTTCCCAACCGGGCAGATCCGCAGTCGACGGCTTCCAAAGGACAAAATCCATCGGGTTCTTTTTATAGGGCGCAACTTCCACGCGGGCACCTGCGATCATGTCATCGACCGAACGGCCGGACAATTTGCCATAGTTTTCGCGCCAGCTGTCGACCGAGAACAGCACATGGCCTTCGGCCTCATAGGCGTGGCCCTTGTCCATCAGCACTTTGATCATATCAACCATTTGGCAGATATAGTGGGTCGCACGCGGCATCACATTGGGTTCCAGAGCACCAAGCGCGCCCATGTCCTCGAGGAACCAGCCAATGGTCTGTTCGGTGATATCGCTGATCTCGCGCCCCGTTTCGGCCGCGCGCGCGTTGATCTTGTCATCGACGTCGGTGAAGTTGCGCGCATAGGTCACGTGATCCGCGCCATAGGTTTCGCGCAGCAAACGGTACAGGATATCAAAAACCACGACAGGGCGCGCATTGCCAAGATGCGCGCGGTCGTAAACGGTTGGTCCACAGACGTACATCCGCACATTCTTGGGCTCAATGGGTGTAAAGACATCCTTTTGACGGGTTGCCGTGTTATGCAGTTTAATCGTCATGTCAGCTCCTGTCGACGACTGTGTGATCTCCCGGCGCGACTTGGTTTGAACCAACGCCATCCCTGCGCTTGCGCAGCGGGCTTATAAGCATGTCTCAGAAGAAAAACGACGAAAGATGCGGCCCGCTGAACGTGTCAGCAGGTAATGCAGCAAATAACGCAGAAGGAAATCTGGTTTTCGAACCGTTTCATGAGACCTGCCTAACACGAAGCGACCACCCGGCCAAGGGGTTTGCGTCAGAAATGCGCCGGACGCCGGAAACTCAGAGATTATCGCTCCGGATAAAGAAACCGGCACTGCGCAACCTCAGCAGCGAAGACAGAAGGGGCGATTAAATCTCTGTTCCAGACTGTCTGCCGGGCACTGTTTACGCCCGCCCACTGGGCCCAGGCACTTGCCCTGTTTCTGAGACGTTGTTTTTTGGCTTGCACGGATCCAGAAGGGGTTGTCCAGCCGACCCTTGGCCGCCGCACTTCATCTCAAAAATCAAACAAGAGACAAGCAAGCCTTTCTTTGCGTTTCAGAACCTTAGACGAAACACTCCTCTCACTGCGATCTCCGGTCCGCTTTGCGCAGGCGGCAGATGCTGCGCTGCGTCTGCAGTTCAGTCTTCTCCTGCCCCAGTGGCTGCGCGCTCAACACGAACAAAAAAACCCCCTCGGGGACACGAGGGGGTTTCTAGTTTCGCCGATCAGGCTCGTTCTCATTGACTGCCCTATGTTGTTTTGCCTGGTCCTTCACGGCGTATGGGGCAAGCGCACCCGCCCCAGACTCGGGTCGAAAGGCCCAACCGACAGCTGGCGGCTTCCGATTTCGTCGGGAGGTGGCGTTACGGGCCGCCCTCCCTACACACCCGACGTGGGCGCGGTTTCATCCCGGCTTTGACCGGTATTCCTTAGCTACAGCCCGAGGTCGAACCGCAGGTGTTGCACTTCATGCAGGTCCCATTGCGCACCAGCGTGTAATTTCCGCACTCACCGCAAGGATCTCCTTCGTATCCCTGCATTTTGGCTTTGGTGCGGGCATCCATGCCGGTAGGGGCAGAGTTTTTGTGTTCTGGAGACAGGCTTTGTAACGCTTGCTCAAGATCGGAAGTGGCCGGGCCGACGTCGTGGTTGCCCTGACCACCTTGCAGTACCATCAGATCCTGCGGCAGACGTTTGCGCAGATAGCCGGTGGAGGAGATCTGTTTCAGAACATGCAGAGATTTGGTCGCGGCGCTGTCGCTGACCTCGGCCAGATTGGCGAGACCTTCTTCTTCGCCTTTACCCAGATCATCAAAGGTCGCACCTTCGGGTTTCACATGCGCCAGATCAGTGCGGTCGAGGTACGAGACGGCCAGTTCGCGGAACACATAGTCAAGGATCGAAGTCGCGTTCTTGATCGAGTCATTGCCCTGAACCATGCCGGCAGGTTCAAACTTGGTAAAGGTGAAGGCGTCGACAAATTCTTCAAGCGGAACACCGTATTGCAGGCCCACGGACACCGCGATAGCGAAGTTGTTCATCATCGCGCGGAAGCCAGCGCCTTCCTTATGCATGTCGATGAAAATCTCGCCCAGCGTCCCGTCGGAATACTCACCAGTGCGCAGATAGACCTTGTGGCCGCCAACTTGCGCCTTTTGGGTATAGCCCTTGCGCCGTTGCGGCATCTTTTCACGGTGGCTGCGGACGATTTCTTTAACGATGACCTTCTCGATCACCTTTTCAGCAATCACAGCGGCTTTTTCGGGCACCGAACCGGTCTCCAGAATGTCTGCAGCCTCGTCATCATCTTCGACCAGAGCCGCGGCCAGCGGCTGGCTGAGTTTTGAGCCATCCCGATAGAGCGCATTGGCTTTTACACCCAGCGACCAGGACAGTTCGTACGCTTTCTGGCAGTCCTCGATCGAGGCACCATTGGGCATATTGATGGTTTTAGAAATCGCGCCCGAGATAAACGACTGCGCTGCCGCCATCATGCGGATATGGCTGTCAACGCTGAGATAACGCTTGCCTTTTTTGCCGCAAGGATTGGCGCAATCAAAGATTTTATAGTGTTCAGGTTTCAGATGCGGCGCGCCCTCAAGGGTCATGGTGCCGCAGACGTGGTCATTGGTCGCTTCAATGTCCTGCTTGGTAAACCCAAGGTGACGCAGCAGATCAAACGTCGGATCCATCAGCTTTTCAGACGGGATACCCAGAACCCCGGTGCAGAACTCTTCGCCCAGCGTCCATTGGTTGAAGACAAACCGCACGTCAAAGGCGCTTTCCAATGCGGCGTCGATTTTCGCCAGCTCTTCCGGGCCAAAGCCGTGACCGGTCAGCGAAGTATGGTTGATTCCCGGCGCATTGCCGATGGAGCCATGCCCCACCGCATAAGACACGATCTCTGCAATCTCTGCCGGGCCATAGCCCAGCCCTTCCAGCGCAGATGGAACCGAGCGGTTGATGATTTTGAAATATCCACCTCCGGCGAGTTTCTTGAACTTCACCAGCGCAAAATCGGGTTCAATGCCGGTGGTGTCGCAGTCCATGACCAGACCAATTGTGCCGGTGGGTGCAATCACGGTGGCCTGTGCGTTTCGGTACCCATGTTGTGCGCCCAAAGCGACAGCTTTGTCCCAAGTCTTTTTGGCCAGTTCGGTCAGAGACAGATCCGGGCAGTTCACGTGATCCAGCGGAACGGGAGTGACGGTCAGCCCCTCATATCCCTCCTGCTCACCATAGGCCGCGGTGCGGTGGTTGCGCATGACGCGCAGCATGTGGTCGGCGTTGTTGGCATAGCCCGGAAACGCGCCCAGCTCGCTCGCGATCTCAGCCGAGGTCGCATAGGCCTCACCAGTCATAATGGCGCTGATCGCGCCGCAAAGCGCGCGGCCCTCGTCGCTGTCGTAGCTAAAGCCCATGTTCATCAAGAGGCCGCCAATATTGGCAAAACCCAGCCCCAGCGTGCGATAATCATAGGACCGCTGGGCGATTTCCTTCGATGGAAACTGTGCCATTAGTACCGAGATTTCCAGCGTCAGAGTCCACAGGCGGCTGGCGTGCACAAAGTCTGCGGATTGGAATACGCCGTCGTCAAGAAAGGTCAGCAGGTTCAGAGAGGCAAGGTTACAGGCCGTGTCGTCCAGAAACATATATTCCGAGCACGGGTTGGAGCCACGGATTTCCCCATCCACCGGGCAGGTGTGCCATTCGTTCACGGTGTCGTGAAACTGAATACCCGGATCAGCACAGGCCCACGCGGCGTGGCCCACTTTTTCCCAGAGATCGCGTGCCTTAACGGTCTTTGCAATCGACCCATCAACACGGTTGATCAGCTCCCAATCCGCATCCTTTTCAACCGCATGCAAAAACGCGTTGGTCACCCGGATTGAATTGTTAGAGTTCTGGCCAGACACCGAAGAGTAAGCTTCACTGTCCCAATCTGTGTCATAGGTGGGGAATTCAATGCTGTCATATCCCTGACGCGCATAATCCAGGACGCGTTTAATGTAAGTTTCAGGGATCGCGATTTTTTTGGCCTCGCGCACTGCTTTCTTCAGTGACTCGTTTTCAGCGGGGTCATAGGCGTCTTCAACTAGCCCATCCCAGGAGCGAACCGCTTCAAAGATGCCATTGAGCATCTTTTCGTGCATTTTGGACCC
>SPLB01000211.1 GCA_004566265.1 Paracoccaceae bacterium
GGTGCCTGCCGCGCTGTCCGGTGCGGCCTTTACCACTCCCGCGAAGGTTCAGAAAACCAGACCATATCCAAGTGCGCAGGACCCTCGGGGTTTCCTCTTGAGGGCGCAACCCGCCTTTGACCTCCGCATAATCTGCTTTTCGGCAGACCTCTAGGCCGAAGAGATTCAAATGTTCCTGGGCGTAAAATACCATAACAGCGCTTGATCGGGGCGAACCAAGGGGCGAAAAAAGGGTCAGACTGCCGCCGCCTTGTATACACCGTAGACCTCATCGTGCACGGCAGAGGGGGATCAGGCGGCGGACTGAATGCTCAGCGTGTCGCGCGCCAATGTGGCGGCTTCAACACGGTTCAACCGGTCCAGCGCTTCCTGCGGGCTGGCCCCTTTTGCAAGGGCGCCGGTCCATATCTTTTTGCAGGATTGCGCCGACCACGGCAGTTTTGCTTCCTGAAGCCAAGCGCGAAGCTCGCGCGGGAGCGCGTCATAAGCCGCCATTGGGTCGACGTTTCGTTTCTTTGCTGGCAGTGTGCTGGCTCGGTTCTTGTTGTACCGGGCCATATGTTACGCTGCCTCTTCTGCCCGCCGCCACATCGGGAAAGGATCGGGAAGGCCGGCGCAGGTTTCGACGTCTTCCATGTTTGCATCCTTCAGGAGACAAGCGTCCAGCTTGGCCTTCAGCGCGGGCCAGTCGATGCCAGCCCCGATGAACACAAGCTCCTGACGACGGTCGCCAAAGGGTTCTTCCCAATGCTGTTTCATGTAGTCGCGCGCCTGCGGATGGTCGGGCCATCGTTCAATCGGCACGGTCGCCCACCAGGTGCCAAGCGGCGCCACAGAAGACAGTTTGCCGGCAAGGGAGAATTCCGCCACCCATTCAGGGCGCGTGATGATCCAGAAATGACCCTTTGCACGGATCACCCCAGGCAAATCGCCCTCCAGAAGGTCATGGATCTTCTGAGGGTCAAACGGCGCGCGCGCGCGATACACATGCGAGGAAATGCCGTACTCTTCGGTCTCCGGCACGTGGTCTTTGAAGCCATAAAGCTCCTTGGCCCACATCGGGTGCTCATGTGCCTCTTCAAAGTTGAACAGACCGGTATTCAGAATCTCGGTCGGTTCCACGTTGGACCGATCGGTCTCAATGATTTTTGCGTCGGCGTTGAGTGACCGGATAATTTTGCGGGCCTTGTCGACGTTTTCAGGGCCAGCGTCCGTGACCTTGTTCAGGACGATCACATCGGCAAATTCCATCTGATCGGTCAGCAGGTTCACCAGCGAACGGTCGTCTTCCTCGCCCAGGCTTTCACCGCGATCCGAGAGGAAATCATGGCTGTCGAAATCAGCTGTCAGGTTTACCGCATCGACCACCGTGACCATGGTGTCCAGACGCGAAACATCTGACAGGCTTTCGCCCAGCTCATCGCGGAAATCAAAGGTGGCGGCGACCGGCAGGGGTTCCGAAATGCCTGTGCTTTCGATCAGCAAATAGTCAAATCGCCCCTCGGCGGCCAGACGGCGCACCTCTTGCAGCAGGTCATCACGCAGGGTGCAGCAGATGCATCCATTGGACATTTCGACCAGCGTTTCGTCCGTCTGGCTCAGCTCCGCGCCGCCGTCCCGCACCAGATCTGCGTCAATATTCACCTCGGACATGTCATTGACAATAACAGCAACCCGGAGGCCGTCGCGGTTGTTCAGAATACGGTTCAGCAGCGTGGTCTTTCCGGCGCCCAGAAATCCGGACAACACGGTGACGGGAAGGCGGGAATCGCGCATGAAGGTCTCCGGGGTTTAAGCGGTTGGTAGTCTATCAACCACATCACTTCCGGATTTACAAGACTACCGAAGAGCCCGGGCGGCCTCCCAAAACGCAAAACACCCGCTCGACAAAGCGGGTGTTCCAATCGTCGCCATGGCGCAAGAGCTTAGCGGCGGATGCCCAGGCGCTTGATCAGGTCCTGGTAACGGGCCACATCTTTGCCTTTGGTGTAATCCAGCAGCTTACGACGCTGAGCAACCATCTTCAGGAGACCACGGCGGCCGTGGTTGTCCTTTTTGTGGGTTTTGAAGTGCTCGGTCAGGGTGTTGATGCGCGAGGTGAGGATTGCAACCTGGACTTCCGGGGAGCCGGTGTCGCCTTCTGTGGTTGCGAATTCTTTCATCAGGCGTGCTTTTTCTTCAGCAGTGATCGACATCGGGGTCTCCTTTAAATGGTTGGTGTGATGGCACCGGCCGGGATGTCGTCCAGCACGGGCCCGTGGAGGGTCCACCGGAACCAGATGATTCCAAAGCGGATGCGCGCTGTTACTCTATTTGCGATCAAGTTGCAAAGGTTGCTTTGCCCCGCAGCAGTCATGCCACCAAACGCGCGGTTGCCCTGACTTTGGTGTCACGTATTGCGGCGATCTCGCGGGTGATCAGATCCGTGATCGAGCGCACTTTGCTGGCCATCTGGCGTGGCACACCGGTGTTTATTGCATCCTGAGGGGGATGTTGGTCAGAACGCTGGCTTTGCCAATCGCCAACACATCATTCCAGCCTGGGTCAGGCGCGTGATCTTCTCGCATGCAGGATGCGGTCCATCACATCTGAAACAAAGATGCAGCGACCTGCCCGCCGGTTGGCAAACAGGCAGCGGAGACCATGGCGCGGGGGGGGCATGGCATCCGCTCCGACCATCCGGAGCGTCCGGCCGAATTCGCCAACCGGGGCTCCTCTTTGATGTTATCGCAGGCGGCGAATGCAGGCTTAGCCGACAACGTTGTGTCCACGTCCCCGCAGGCATTCCACGACAATGCCCTCGCGGCGGTCATTGGCCTCAGAGCTGCCCGCCGCCGCACCGGCCAGCGCACCAACAATGGCGCCACCCAAGGGGTCATCCTCATCCGCTTCGCCAAGGACTGCGCCAAGGCCCGCGCCAATCGCAGCAGAGGTCCGGGTGTTGCGGTCAAACTGCGATTGATTTGCAGCCAGCGACTGACAGGCCTGTAGGTCGGCGTAATAGGTCGGGGTCGGCTGACCATCCAGCACGGGTTGATATTTCGCCCCTTGCTCCGCGCAGGCGGCAACAGCGATCAGCAGGGGCAAA
>SPLB01000032.1 GCA_004566265.1 Paracoccaceae bacterium
CGCGATCCGATCCTGCCGAAGTTTGCGGATGACGAGGTCGAGGAACTGCGTCGTCAAGCCAATGAAGGTTTGCAACAACGCCTCGCCGTAATTCCGCATGCGGTCAGTGTCGAAGACTACCAAGAACGGCTCGATTTTGAGCTCGGGATCATCGAGAGCATGGGATTCCCCGGCTACTTCCTGATCGTTGCGGACTTTATAAAATGGGGCAAGGAACAGGGCATCCCAGTGGGGCCCGGCCGTGGGTCTGGTGCGGGCTCCTTGGTGGCCTATGCGCTCACCGTGACTGATCTTGACCCGCTCCGCTACAGCTTGTTGTTCGAACGTTTTTTGAACCCTGAGCGGGTTTCAATGCCCGACTTCGATATCGACTTTTGCATGGATCGCCGGGAAGAGGTGATCAAATACGTGCAGCAGAAATACGGCCGCGACAAGGTGGGGCAGATCATCACCTTTGGTGCGCTTCTGTCGAAGGCTGCTGTGCGCGACATTGGCCGTGTGCTGCAGATGCCCTTTGGACAAGTGGACCGTCTGTCCAAAATGATTCCTGTGGAGGGTGTCAAACCTGTCTCCATTGAAAAGGCCCTTCAGGACGAGCCGCGTCTGGCTGAAGAAGCGCGCAGCGAACCGGTTGTGGACCGCTTGCTGAAATACGGTATGCAGGTCGAGGGGCTATTGCGCAATGCGTCGACCCACGCGGCCGGTGTTGTGATTGGGGACCGGCCGCTTGATGCGCTTGTGCCATTGTATCAGGATCCCCGCTCGGACATGCCCGCAACCCAGTTTAATATGAAATGGGTCGAACAGGCGGGTCTGGTGAAGTTCGACTTCCTAGGCCTGAAGACTCTGACCGTTATCCAAAATGCGGTGAACCTGATCCGTAAATCAGGCCGCGACCTGCATGTCGCGGCAGATGGCACAACGCTGTATGAGCCGCCAGACGGCGCGGTGAACGAGATTAACGCGATCCCACTGGATGACAAAGTCACTTATGACCTCTACTCTGCCGCGAAAACAGTCGCAGTGTTCCAGGTGGAATCCACGGGTATGATGGATGCGCTCAAGCGCATGAAACCCAACTGCATCGAGGACATCGTCGCGCTCGTGGCGTTATACCGTCCGGGTCCGATGGAGAATATTCCGACCTATTGCGAGGTCAAAAACGGCCTGCGCGAGATCCAGAGTGTGCACCCGCTGATCGACCATATTCTCGAGGAAACTCAGGGAATTATCGTCTATCAGGAGCAGGTGATGCAGATCGCGCAGGTGATGGCGGGCTACTCCCTCGGCGGGGCTGACCTGCTGCGCCGCGCGATGGGTAAGAAGATTAAAGAGGCAATGGACGCAGAGCGTCCAAAATTTGAAAAAGGCGCCGCAGAAAATGGCGTCGACAAGAAAAAAGCCTCGGAGGTTTTCGACCTTCTTGAAAAATTCGCAAACTATGGTTTCAACAAATCTCACGCTGCGGCCTATGCGGTGGTATCCTATCAAACCGGCTGGCTTAAAGCGAACCACGCTGTGGAGTTTATGGCCGGCGTCATGAACTGTGATATCCACCTCACAGAAAAGCTTGCCGTCTATTTCGAAGAGGTCAAAAAGGGCCTCAAGCTGCCTTACGTGGCGCCCTGTATCAATCGGTCGCTGGCGACGTTCGACGTGGTTGAAGGCGCGCTGGTCTATGCGCTGGGGGCGTTGAAAAACGTCGGGCTTGAGGCGATGAACCTGATCGTGGATGGACGCGGTGACCAGCCGTTTGTCACTGTCTATGATCTGGCGCGGCGAGTAGACTTAAAAAGGGTTGGCAAGCGCCCCCTTGAAATGCTGGCGCGCGCCGGGGCTTTTGACGGTCTCGACAAAAACCGCCGCCGTGTGTTCGAGAGCCTGGAAAAACTGGTCGCGTATTCTGCTGCAATACAGGAACAGAAGAACTCAAACCAAGTGTCGCTGTTTGGTGATGCAGGCGACGATC
Source organism: Paracoccaceae bacterium (assembly GCA_004566265.1). Taxonomy (GTDB): domain Bacteria; phylum Pseudomonadota; class Alphaproteobacteria; order Rhodobacterales; family Rhodobacteraceae; genus Epibacterium. The sequence continues at coordinate 1,970 of SPLB01000032.1, forward strand.
TGCCAGAACCCAAACTGGCGCAGGTGCCTGATTGGTTGCCCGCCGAACGTCTGAGCGAAGAATTCAAGGCCATTGGCTTTTATCTCACCGGGCACCCGCTTGACGATTATATGCCCGCACTGAAGCGCAAAGATGTCATGACCTTGGATGAAGTGACCCTGAAGGCCGAGCGCGGACCCTTTATGGCCAAAATGGCGGGCGTAGTTGCAGGCCGTCAGGAACGCAAATCTGCCCGCGGCAATCGGTTTGCCTTTGCGCAGCTTTCAGACACAAGCGGCGCGTTCGAGGTCACGATCTTTTCTGAAGTTTTGGAGAAATCTCGCGAATTTCTGGAAACAGGTGCAAAAGTCGTGATTACGGCTGAAGCAACCATGGAAAGCGATCAATTAAAGCTCCTGATGCGCTCTGCGGGTCCGATAGACAGCGCGATAGCAGATGCGGGGCGGTCTTCGCTGCGAATCTATCTGGAAGACGCTTCTGCAGTGGCCACGGTCGCCACAGTTCTTGAAGATGCAAAACGCGCAGCAAAGAGTGCCCGTCCGGGAGACGTTTTCCTGTATCTACAGGACCCTGCCTTGCCGGGCGACGTAGAGATGGATCTTGGTCAAAGCTTTCCGATCAACCCGCAGATCAAAGGGGCGCTCAAGAGCTTGGAAGGTGTTTTGGAAGTGGAAGAGATATAGCCTTTGGGAAATCTCTTGTTGCTTTGAACAATGCCTCTGGCTGTTTGGGGTTTTGTTGGCATAAATGAGCGCACCTTAGACAGATCTGGAGCTGGCTGATGCATCCCCGCGAACTTACCGACACGGAAACCCTCGATCGCATGGCAAATGTCCTGCGGACAGAGGCTGAGGCGCTGGAAATGATGGCGTCAAGCCTTGGGGACTCACATCTAAAGGCAGTCGCTTTGATCGAAGCGATGGAAGGCCGGGTGATCGTGTCTGGTGTCGGAAAGTCCGGCCATATCGGCAATAAGATCGCTGCGACCTTGGCATCGACCGGTACGCCCGCACAGTTTGTGCACGCAACGGAAGCAAGCCATGGTGATTTGGGTATGGTCACAGCACGGGACGTTTGCCTGGTGATCTCCAACTCTGGCGAGACAACGGAACTTGCCGATATAATCACCTACAGCCGCCGCTTTGCGATTCCATTGATCGCAATTACCCGCAATGCAGAAAGCACGCTCGCGACACAGGCGGATGTCACTTTGTTGCTGCCGAAAGCCCCTGAGGCTTGCGGTATTGGTATGGCCCCAACCACCTCCACCACGGCCACCTTGGCCATCGGAGACGCCTTAGCTGTGGCGCTGATGGAGCGCTGCGGCTTTGAACGCGCGGATTTTCAGGTTTTTCATCCTGGTGGGAAGCTTGGGGCGCAGCTGACACGGGTCGACAGCCTGATGCACAAAGGAGATGCCGTGCCTCTGGTCTCTGAAGGTACCGCGATGTCCGAGGCGCTGATCACTATGACAGCCAAAGGGTTTGGTCTTGCGGGTCTTGTCTGTGATGGCAAGCTGACCGGCATCATTACCGACGGTGATTTGCGTCGCAATATGGCGACCTTGATGAGCCAAACTGCGGGAGAGGTTGCCACCCGTGAGCCGCGTGTGATCCGCAGCGGCACTTTGGCATCCGAGGCGCTGCACGACATGAACAACAACAAAATTTCTGCGTTGTTTGTTTTGGATGACGCTGACCGTGTGGTTGGGGTGCTGCATATCCATGATTGCTTGCGGGCAGGGATCGCTTAACCGGGCGCAAATCGGCTGCATCCAGTGGAATTAAGGCCGGACTTTTGGGTATGTGGACCAGTATGATGTCCGGGCGCGCCGATTTCTGGTTCTGACCTGCAAAAGGCATCTCTGAACGGACGCGCAGCGGTTTTCGGTATCGGATATTTTGTGGCAAAGGCGAAAAACAAGAGGTTGCCTCTTGTGGCTGGGTTCAGGTGGCTGCGCACCGCGCGTGTGGATCCGCGCTGAAGTGCATCTGCGGAGCATCAGGCTCTTCTGGCGTCCATGCCGCCAGAAGAGCCCGCCACTTGTAAAGCGTGGCGCTTCTCATGCCGTGCTCACGGCAGAGCTTGGCGGCAGGCACGCCGCTCTCCATCAGTGCCAGTTCCACAGAATTTTTGACACGACTGAGCAGGTGCACCGCCTGTCCTGGCGGTTCAGCAGACTGCGGCGTTACGCAAATTGGCGCAGGCCTGCGACAATCAAAATCCCTACCAGCATTGAAATTGGTAGGTTGCGGGTTCTTGCAGCGACCAATAGCACGGTGCCGCCGGCGAGCAGCTCGATCGTGCCGCCTTTAAGCATCATCAGTGCAACAAGCGCTGCGATCAGACAACCGGGTAAAGCCTCCAGCCCTCGGGTCCATGCGCCGGACTGTGGAAGGCGCAAGGCGAGGAAATACCCGCTCAGTCGGATTGCAAAGCTCGCTAAGCCAAGCCCAATCACGGTCAGCCAGATTTCATTCTTCATGACGAACCCCTGCAACAACGGCTCCGCTGACTGCGCCGAACAGCAGGGCCCAACCTGCAAAATCAGGGATCGTTAGAACAAAAACAGCTACGATCCCGGATGCGGTCAGCCAGGGCGCAAGGTCTCTTTTTCCACGCCAAAGCCCCGGCAGAAGTGCGATGAAAACCGCGACAATCGCAAAATCTAGACCAAAGCGCGCGGGATCCGGGATCCCTCTGGACAGCACCGCGCCCACGCTGGTTGAAAAAACCCATACCAGTAGCAAAAGGGCGCCGCCGCCAAAAAGATACCAATAGCTTGCCAATGCTCCACGTTGTTTGGCGGTTTGCATCAGCGCAACAGAAGCATCAGTGGCCAGATGTACGCCGGTTGCAATCTGCCACCAAGGGCGCTGAATGAGCGCGGCACGCATGCTGGCGGTAATCAATAGAATGCGCAGGTTTAAGGCCGCACCGGCCACCACGGCTGCTGCCACCCCTGCGCCCGCCGTGAGTTGATCCAAGGCAACAAGTTGGGCAGAGCCGCCAAACACCATTGCGCTCATGGTGAAGGATTGGAGAAAGGAAAATCCCGATTGCGTTGCCACCAGACCAAATGCCGTACCATAGGTCGCAGCCGCAAATGCCATTGGCAGGATATCGCGAGCTCCCAGCAGGAGATCAGAGATCGTTTCTGAAGATGCACGCATCTGGATTGACCTTATCTGCAGAACAGTGTTCGCTTTGTCGAACATACGTTGTTCGCCAAAAAGTACAAGAGTTCATTATAATGCACGGCATGACACCCAATGACCTGATTGCGAATGCCATTCAGCGAGAACGGAGCCGAAGGGGGTTGAGCCTTTCTGCTTTGGCGGCGCAGGCGGGTTTGGCAAAATCGACGCTGTCTCAATTGGAATCCGGAAAAGGAAACCCAAGCATTGAAACGCTTTGGGCTATTGCCGAGACTTTGGATGTGACGTTCTCCACTTTGTTCGAGGTCAGCAAACCGGATGTGAGCCTTGTGCGGGCGCATGAGGGGGCACGGCTGGGATCGGATCACTCGACCTTTCAGACCACGCTTCTGGCCAATTGCCCGACTGGGACACGGCGCGATGTTTATCGCGTCGACCTCGAACCCGGCACAATCCGACGCTCCACCCCACACCCAACGGGCACCGTTGAACATACGATTGTGTGTGCGGGGCAAGCCCGCGTGGGGCCGCTGGAGGCCACACAGACCCTGAATGCGGGCGATTACTACCGCTATCCTGCGGACCGGCCACATGTGTACGAGGCGATGGAGCCTGGCACTCAAATGGTGGTTGTGATGGAAACGCGGGATTGATGTTGTGCGGCCGACCCTAGAGTGCGCTCATCAGGTCAGAAATAGCGGACGTGTAGCGCGTCACAATTTCATCGCGGACGACATGACGTCCGTCTTTCACACAATGGCGACCCGCGGACCATGTATCCGTTACAACTTGATCTGAGGCTACAAAACAGAGACCGTCCAGAATTTGCCCTGTCCGAAGGGTGCAAAGTGCGGGTTTGCTTGTGTCAATAGCAACCAGATCAGCCAGTTTACCAACCTCAATGATGCCTGCATCCCGGTTCAGCGCTTGCGCGCCACCTGTTGCGGCTTTGGTGTAGAGCGACTGACCAACCGATCCTTCGTTCACAACCATGACATTGCGTTCAAAGTCGCGCAGACGCTGTGAATACTCCAGCGTTCGCAGCTCTTCGGTCAAAGAGATCCGAACATTGGAGTCCGAGCCAACTCCAAAAGACCCACCACTTTGTAAGTAGGTAGGCCCATTGAAGGGCCCGTCGCCCAAATTTGCCTCTGTAATGGGGCAGAGGCCCGCAACTGCACCGCTTTGGGCCAGTGCCATGGTCTCTGGTGCCGTCATGTGGGTTGCGTGGATCAAACACCAACGGTGGTCGACCTCTGTATTGTCCAAAAGCCAGGCCACGGGCCGTGCACCGAGTTTTCCTTCGACGTCGGCGACCTCTTTGAGTTGCTCTGCAATGTGGATGTGGA
>SPLB01000212.1 GCA_004566265.1 Paracoccaceae bacterium
CACTGCTGGCGGCGGTTCTGTTTCCAAATCAGGCGCTTTTGCCGCTGCTTCCATAGGCGGGCTGGCGGAAGACCTCGCCCAGCGCGCTTAAGAGGTGCTGGAAACGCCCGATCCCCGGGTAATTCCTGCGGATGGTGTTATTGGTCTGGGTCAGGTCGATCACAGAAATTACCGCCGCAATCAGGACCAGCAGCCCGATCGCAAACACGACAGCAAAACTCGAAAAGACCTGAAGTGCAAATTCCATTTCCGGTTCCTTTCCCAGCGGCTGCAAAGTGGCCCAGTCCCAATCCAAGGGGCGGAACGGACAAACCTGTGGGGAACTCCGGCCAATTTGCGTCACAAAATCGTGAATGGACATTCACAACAGCCCGAGCTTGGGCCGCGATCCGGTGTTTTCCACTAAAATGATGGGGTGCAGAAGGTGAACCAGCCGGTTCTTTGGCGCGTAAGTCCCATGAAGTTCCGGCACGCTGCCGGGACCCGAACCGGAGGACCAAAATATGAAACGTCGCCACTTTCTTGCCGTGGGTGCCGTCGCCCTGACCCTGAGCGCCTGTGCCGCTGTGACCAAAGAACCCGACATTGTCGACATCGCTGCGGGCAACAGTGAGTTCTCGACGCTTGTGGCTGCCGTCAGCGCTGCCGGTTTGGTCGACACGCTAAAAGGCGATGGCCCTTTCACTGTCTTTGCCCCCACCAATGCCGCCTTCGCCGCTCTGCCATCAGGCACCGTCGACACATTGCTGTTGCCTGAAAACAAGGATCAGCTGGTGAAGGTTCTGACCTACCATGTGGTGCCCGGTGCCGTGACCTCGGACCAGCTGGCCGGTCAGCGCCTGTCGGTCTCCACCGTGCAGGGCCAAAATGTGCATGTGAATGGCACCCATGGCGTGAAGGTCAATGACGCCACCGTCACCAGCGCCGACATTGTTGCCTCAAACGGGGTGATCCATGTGATCGACAAGGTTCTGCTGCCCGAATAGCAAGACACGTAACGGGCGAAGCCCCCCACAAAAAAGCCCCCCGGCTGATCTTTGCGGGGGGCTTAATAAGCCTCTATCGTGTTATGAACTGACGCCGGGCTTAATGTACAACCGCATCATCCGGTCGCGGCCGATCCGAGGCCCCGACTCGATCCCCGATCAGCAGCCCCTCGGCGCCCGCACTGACGGTGACAGCGTCCCCTTCGCGAATATCACCCGCCAAGAGCGCCTCGGCCAGCGGGTTCTGTAGCGCACGCTGGATCACCCGTTTCAGCGGCCGCGCGCCAAACACCGGATCATAGCCTTCATTGGCAAGCCAGGTTTTGGCACCCTCCTCGAGCTGCAGCGAGATCTTGCGACCGGCCAGACGCTTCAAGAGCCGCGCCAGCTGGATATCCACGATGCCGTCCATATCGTCCCGCGCGAGGCGATCAAAGATCACGGTCTCATCCAAACGGTTCAGGAACTCGGGCCGGAAATGGGCGCGCACCGCGTCCATCACATCCCGCTTGGCATCCGCACTGTCCGCCCCTTCGGGCAGCTGGCTCAGCGCCTGCGCTCCAAGGTTAGAGGTCAGGATAATAAGCGTCTGCTTGAAATCCACCGTGCGGCCCTGCCCGTCGGTCAACTGACCATCGTCGAGCACCTGCAACAGCACGTTGAACACATCCGGGTGGGCCTTCTCGACCTCGTCAAACAGCACCACCTGATAAGGGCGGCGACGCACGGCTTCGGTCAGGACGCCACCTTCGTCATAGCCTACATACCCCGGAGGCGCGCCAATTAAGCGGGCCACAGCGTGTTTTTCCATGAACTCTGACATATCGACGCGCACCATGGCGCTGTCATCATCAAACAGAAACTCTGCCACTGCCTTGGTCAGCTCGGTCTTGCCGACGCCGGTTGGGCCGAGGAACAGGAACGATCCCAGCGGGCGGTTCTCATCGTTCAGCCCAGCACGCGCCCGGCGCACCGCATTTGCCACCGCTGTCACGGCCGTGTTCTGCCCAATGACACGGGCGTGGAGATCATCCTCCATCCGCAACAGCTTCTCGCGCTCGCCCTCAAGCATTTTGGAGGTCGGAATGCCGGTCCAGCGCTCCACCACTTCGGCGATCTGCTCCGGGCGCACGGCCTCTTCGACCATCAACCCTTCGGCTTCTTTCTCATCAACCTCGGCCAGTTGCTTTTCCAGCGCCGGAATGACGCCATACGACAGCTCTCCCGCTCGGGCAAAGTTTCCTTCCCGCGTCGCAATCTCCAGATCGGAACGGGCGCGTTCCAGCTGTTCCTTGACCTCTGTGGCCGAGGCCAGCTTGTCGCGTTCCGCCTGCCACTGCGCGGTCATCTGGGCGGACTGCTGTTGCAGGTCAGCCAGTTCTTTCTGCAGCACTTCCAGACGATCCCGCGAGGCGGCGTCGTCCTCGCGTTTCAGCGCCTCTTCTTCGATCTGCATCTGCAGGATCTGCCGGTCCAGCGCGTCCAGCTCTTCGGGTTTGCTGTCCACTTCCATACGCAGGCGACTCGCGGCCTCATCCACCAGATCGATGGCTTTGTCCGGCAAGAAGCGGTCGGTGATATAGCGATTGGACAAGGTCGCCGCCGACACCAGCGCCGCATCAGCAATGCGCACGCCGTGGTGCAGCTCGTATTTCTCTTTGATGCCCCGCAGGATAGAAATCGTATCCTCGACCGTGGGTTCCTGCACTTGTACAGGCTGGAACCGGCGGGCAAGGGCTGCGTCTTTCTCCACATATTTGCGATATTCATCGAGCGTCGTGGCCCCAATACAGTGCAGCTCCCCGCGAGCAAGCGCCGGTTTGATCAGGTTCGCCGCATCCATGGCGCCATCGGATTTGCCGGCGCCGACCAGTGTGTGCATCTCGTCAATGAACAGCACAATTTCACCCGCGGCTTCGGTGACCTCGGTCAGGATGGATTTCAAGCGTTCCTCGAACTCACCCCGATATTTCGCCCCGGCGATCAGCGCCCCCATATCCAACGCCAAAAGGCGTTTCTCGCGCAAAGACTCCGGCACATCGCCATTGATAATGCGCAGCGCCATGCCTTCGGCGATGGCCGTTTTGCCAACGCCTGGTTCCCCGATCAGCACCGGGTTGTTCTTGGTCCGGCGGGACAAAACCTGCATGGAGCGGCGGATTTCCTCGTCGCGGCCAATGATCGGGTCGATCTTGCCTTCGCGGGCGCGCTCGGTCAGGTCGATGGTGTATTTCTTCAGCGCCTCATAGCCGTCTTCAGCGCTCGCGCTATCCGCCGTGCGACCCTTGCGCAGATCATTGATCGCCTCATTGAGCTTTTGCGCGGTGACATTGCCCGCTTCCAGCGCCTCTTTGGCCTTGGATTTCACCATGGCCAGCGCCATCAGCACGCGCTCCACCGGGACAAAACTGTCGCCTGCTTTTTCCGCGATCTTCTGCGCCTCGTCCAAGACCTTCATGGTCTGGCCGTCCATATAGATCTGGCTGCCATCGCCGGACACTTTGGGCAGCTTGTTCACAGCCGCCTCCAACCTCTCGCGCACACGCGCGGCATCGCCACCAGCGCGGGCGATCAGATTGGCAGCCATGCCCTGATCGTCATCCATCAGGGCTTTTAGAATGTGGTCCGGCACCAGCCGCTGGTGCCCGTCGCGCAACGCAATGGTCTGCGCTGCTTGCACGAAACCCCGTGCCCGCTCTGTGAACTTGTTCAAGTCCATTTCATCTCTCCTTCTGCAAGCGCCCGACAAGGTTGGCAGCGCCCGCTTTGCGGCACGCCCCGGTTCCGGGCCTCGAACTCAGATTTGGGCATAAAACCCGCCTCTTCAAGAGGTCCGTATCGACAAGAG
>SPLB01000213.1 GCA_004566265.1 Paracoccaceae bacterium
CGGTTTCACCAGACATATTCAGTCCCTCAGGGTTTTTCTTTCTTGCCTTTCATCGTACATAGGGCGCGAGATGATGCAGCAAAAGGTCTGTGCTATGGAAAACGCCCCCAAACGCGATAAAAAATTCGACACAACATTTGATGTCTCCACGCTAACATTCAATGAAGCTGGACTGATCCCTTGTATCGCGCAGGACCATAAAAGCGGCGAGATCCTGATGATGGCGTGGATGAATGATCAAAGCATTGAGAAAACGCTCGAGACCGGAAAAGTCACCTATTGGTCGCGCTCTCGGCAGTCCTTTTGGATCAAAGGCGAAAGTTCCGGCCACGTTCAAAGCTTGGTCGACCTTCGCGTGGATTGTGACCGCGATGCGCTTTTGGCGCTGGTTACACAGGTTGGTCCCGCCTGCCATACAAATCGCAGAAGCTGTTTCTACACGGCCGTACGCGCTGGCGAAGAAGTTGAACTTATGAAGCCAATGGCCTGATTTTTCAACTCAATCCTACCAATTGTCGTATATCGTGCAGGCTTGCGCCGTCTGCGCGGTATTTCGCGATAGCACGCGCGTTGTCGCGTTTGGCAAGCCGCTTTCCTGCGTCGTCGCGGATCAGTGGGTGGTGGTGATAGGTCGGCGTTGGCAGGTTCAGAAGCCGTTGCAGCACCACATGAATTTGGGTGGCTTCAAACAGATCCGCGCCGCGTGTGACATGGGTGATGTCCTGAGCCGCATCATCCACCACAACGCTCAGATGGTAGGAGCTGCCCATATTGCGACGCACCAGAATAATGTCGCCCACATTCGCCAATAGCTGCTCGGAAGAGATGTTATAGCGCCCCGCAAGCCCTTCACCTTCCTCGGTAAACTCCACCTTGCCAACTTGACACAGCGCTTTTTTCAGGTTCAGGCGGATCACATCGTTCTGCTCTGGTACCTCGGTGGTGCGGGTGCGGCATGTGCCGGGGTAAATGCGCCCGTCGGGGCCGAACTGCGGTACACCTTCCTGCGGCGCGCCAGCTGCGGCTTCAATGTCTGCGCGGTTGCAGCGGCAAGGGTAGGTCAAGCCCATTTCTGTCAGGTGCTTCAATGCCTGTCGATATTTGGGCAATCGGTCTGATTGGCGCATCACCGGCATTGGCCAGCTCAGGCCCAGCCAGGCAAGATCTTCGTAAATCTGGGTTTCCCACTGTGGGCGTGCACGGGACTGGTCAATATCTTCAATCCGAATTAAAAATTGCCCACCGGCCCGAACTGCAAGATCCTGTGCCAGCAGCGCCGAATAGGCGTGCCCCAAATGTAAGGGGCCCGTGGGGGATGGGGCAAATCTCGTGGTGAATGTCACAATTTTTCAATCACATAGACTTCGGACTTTAAGTTCGCACCGGGCAGGTGTTCACCATATTCCTTAAATAACAACCGCGCGGCTCCACAATCAAGCCACTCATTGATGGCACGGGTATAGCCGGGTTCGGAAAGCGCATGATCATTTAAGGAAAACACAAAAAGTCCGCCACGCGGCAGCGCGTTTATGATCACCGAAAAGGTCTCAGGCGGTGCGGCCCCCGTGCTCAATACACCGCAGCCGACAATCGCAGGGTAGGCCCCTTTGGTCAGTGGCTGTTCGATGTTCATTGGTCTGAGAGTTCGGTAGGCGTTCTTGGCCTGTGCCTGTGCCAGCATCTCCGTCGATGGATCTGTGCCGTCAATGGTTTCGAACCCGGCAGCCCGCAAAGCCAGCCCGCTCAGGCCTGTCCCGCAGCCAAAATCCAGAATGTTTAAAAACGGGTCGGGATATTGTTTCCAAAGCGCTGCTGCGATGCGACCGGGTGTGGCGTAGCCATTGTCGCGGACTTCAGCATCATAACTGCCTGCCCAGGCGTTGTAATGGGCCAAGACATCTTTCGTCTTATTCAGCCCATAGGTTTTTTTCAGAAATTTATCGGTCATGACCGGAGCCTAGCGGGCCTGGACCCCATGCGTCAATCAAAGTGAGAGAGCCATGTCGTCCATTCGGCCTTTGCGCGGTCCGTGTAGGCTTTGTAGCGATCTTTGCGGCCACGACGCCCACCTTTTAGCCCATCGACAGGGCGGAACAGACCAAAGTTTACATTCATCGGCTGAAAGGTTTTGGCCTCCGCCCCGCCGGTGATGTGGTGAATCAAGGCACCCATGGCACTGTCCTGCGGGACCTCGGGGATCTTTTTGCCGAGCATTTCAGCCGCAGCCATCCGGCCGGCCAAAAGACCCATTGCGGCACTTTCGACGTAGCCTTCAACCCCGGTCACTTGCCCTGCAAAGCGAAGATGCGGCTTGGATTTAAGGCGCATCTGATTATCCAACAGGGTCGGTGAGTTCAGGAATGTATTGCGGTGAATGCCGCCAAGGCGAGCAAACTGGGCATTTTCAAGACCGGGGATCATCCGGAAGACATCGCTCTGTGCGCCATATTTCATCTTGGTCTGAAAGCCGACAATATTGAACAGCGTCCCCAGAGCATTGTCGCGGCGCAGCTGCACTACGGCCCAGGCTTTTTCATCAGGCTTATGCGGGTTGGTCAGACCCACGGGTTTCATCGGACCATGGCGGAGCGTTTCGCGGCCTCGCTCTGCCATCACCTCGATCGGTAGGCAGCCGTCAAAGTACCCTGCGGTCTCGCCCGCGTGGAATTCGGTTTTGTCAGCCGCGAGCAGCGCGTCGATGAAGGCCTCGTATTGATCTTTGGTCATCGGGCAATTGAGGTACGCGGTGCGCTCTTCCTCGGTCTCACCCTTGTCATACCGCGACTGCATCCAAGCTTTCGACATGTCGATGCTGTCGGCGTAAACGATGGGGGCAATGGCGTCAAAAAACGCCAGGCGTTCGGCACCTGTTTCTGCCTGGATGGCTTCGCCCAAGGCGGGCGAGGTCAGCGGACCGGTGGCGAAAATCCAGTTCCCACTGTCGGGCAGATTTGTGATTTCTTCATAAGAAACAGTGACATTAGGCAAGGCCTTCAACTTTGCCGTGACGGTTTCGGCAAATGGATCCCTGTCTACAGCCAACGCCCCCCCTGCGGGCAGGCGGTGTTCTGCAGCGGTGTGCATAATTATCCCTCCGGCCGCACGCATTTCCCAGTGTAACAGACCAACCGCGTTCTGTTCGTCATCATCAGATCGGAAAGAATTGGAGCACACCATTTCGGCCAAATTGCCGGTCTGATGAGCAAAGGTTTCCACTCTCGGGCGCATTTCGTGGATGACCACATCAACACCCATTTTGGCTGCCTGCCAGGCAGCCTCCGCGCCGGCCATACCGCCGCCAACAATATGAAGCTTCTTATCCATGCGCAGCACATAGGGCAGGGCGCGCATGTGCGCAACATTTCAGCAGGCAATGTCGGGGATATTTTCGGGCCGCGGTGTTAAGGATAGTCAGAACCGGTGAGAGAGATCCGGTAGGAGGGACGATCCGACCGCCGCAGCCCGCAAATGTGGCAGCCTTGTGGCATGCTCTACACTTTTCATGGTTTTGCCCATTTTCCAAGCCTCAATGAAGAAACAATAAATCGCGGATCGTAAACAAAGCCTGAATTTTCCAAAAAATTGCGGCTATTTTTAATATGCGCCGTCGAACCAGGTGCAAAGTGCCTCTACTTTTCATTTGCATCCCTGCTTCCAGCCGGATCAAGCTGATCAAAAGTGTTCGGTGAGGAACGAGTATGCAGCTAAAGCTAACGGGTGCCGATTTAACCAACTATCTGGCCGAAGTTTTTCCGCAGATTGACGGGACCTTTGTGGTAGAAACGCTCGATCCCGGTGCTGTTCGTATGCGCATGCGGGTGCAGGATCAACACTTGCGCCCTGGGGGAACTGTGTCGGGGCCGTCACTGTTTGCGCTTGCCGATGTCACCGTCTTTGCGTTGGTGTTGGGGCATCTGGGCCGCGAGGCGCTGGCTGTAACCACCAATGCTAGCATTGATTTCATGCGCAAACCGGAAGGTGGGCGAGATGTGATTGCGGAGGGACGCTTGCTGAAACTGGGCCGAAGCCTCGCCGTAGGGGATGTGGTGATCTATTCGGATGGTGTCGCTGCGCCGGTCGCGCGCTCAACCCTGACCTATTCTATTCCGCCGAAACGGTGAGTGTGCTCATAGGAAACGGATTTTGAAAAAGGGCCGGGCACATGACCCGGCCTTTGAGTTGGTTCTGGTACCCGGGGATATCAGGGTTTCCAGAACGGAAGAGAGGCTTCAATGTGGGCGTCCTTTGCGGTCACCCCAATGTCCCGGAGCTGGTCCGGGCTGAGCTCTGATAGTGCGCGGCGCGATCGTTTTCGCGCGGACCATTTTGTGACCAATACCGCAACGCTAATTGCCATCTGTGCGGCAACCGGGAGAACCGGCTGGCTGGTCAGAAAGCCCAGGTCTGAAGGCGGGGTATGGATTACTTTGGTCATGGTCATGCTCACTTAATGTCTGATGTCCGAGATATGTCTGTACATGTTGCTTCATTTGTGTTGTATTGATACAATGCGGTTGCATTGATATAACTCATGTACTATTTTTGTTACGATTAGTCTAATTGGGGATTGTAATGGGTACAATTTGGACCAGCACATTGGCCGAAAAGCCGGGGCCAAAGTACCGCCGCGTTGCGGATACAATACGTTCGGCGGTTGAAAATGGTACATTGCAAATCGGAGCAAAGTTGCCGCCGGTTCGTGACTTGGCCTATCAGTTGAAGATCACCCCCGGCACGGTGGCACGCGCCTATTCCATTCTCACGGATGAGGGCGTTCTGACGGCTGAGGTTGGCCGGGGTACGTTTGTAGCAGAGCGAGAAACCGCGGTGCAAGACGATGTCTGGTCCCGCCAGCTGCATTTATTGGAGGCCGCAAACCCCGACCATGTCAGCCTTTTTTCCCCTCGACTTGTCGACGTGGGGCAGGTGGGGCTGATCCGCGAAACCCTGCGCAAAACGGCGGATATGGATCGGCTGTCCTTGCTGAATTACCCCACACGCGACGCCTATGCGCCGGTGCGCAAAGCTGTTGTGGACTGGCTGTCTGATTTACCTCTGGGACCGCTGTCGCAGGAAGACATTGTACTGACACATGGCGGGCAGAACGGAATAATGACCGTTCTCCAGGCGATCCTGCGCGAAGCAAGCCCGGTCATTTTGGTTGAAGATTTGTCTTATGCCGGGTTTCGGCGCGCGGCAGAGATGCTGCGAACCAAGGTGCAGGGCGTGGCGATGGATGCCAATGGTATTGTACCCGCCGCGCTGGAAGAGGCGGTCCGCAGGTCAGGGGCTTCGGTTCTTTGTACCAGCCCTGAGGTACATAATCCAACTGGCACCTATACGCCGCTCGAACGCCGGAAGGAGATCCTGGAGGTCTGCCGGAAGTACAATGTGCAAATTATTGAGGATGATTGTTACCGTATGGGCGTCGCCCGTGCGCCGAGTTTCCGCGCGCTCGCCCCCGATATTGGCTGGCATGTGACCTCGATCTCGAAATCACTGACCCCGTCTTTGCGGGTGGGCTTTGCTGTGGCCCCCAAGGGGAAATCCGCAGAGCTACGCCGCGCGGCGGAATATGGGTATTTTGGCCTTGCACAACCGCTGGCCGAAGTCACCCGCTTGTTGCTGTCGGATCCGCGCGCGCGCCAGATGGTGGTCGAGGTACGCGAAGAAATGGCAAAATACGTGCGCGTCGCTGTCAATGCCCTTGGCGGATACGAACTCACCTGGGATGATCAGGTTCCGTTCCTGTGGCTGCGTCTGCCGTCGGGCTGGCGTGCCGCAGCCTTTACCCGTGCAGCAGAGGCACAGGGCGTGCAACTGCGGTCTGCGGATGAATTTGCCCTTCGCGACGGCCGCGCCCCCAACGCAGTGCGCATTGCCGTCAACGGCCATGTCACATTGGAGCGATTTGAGACTGCCATGTTGCGCCTGCGCAGCCTTCTGGCCAATCCGCCCGAGCAAATAAGCGTATAGCTATGGGGTATCTAAATACCTATTTTGTAAGCATGTGATAATAAAGGATTATTTGTGACTTTAGTGTGTTGACTGTGCCCGCATACGGCTTTAAACACCCTCCATCGAATTCGGATGGAGCACGTCCCGTGACTCGGTCCATCACCCAAACAGGATTGACCTGACATGAAAACCTTCTCTGCTACCCCGGCAGACATCGACAAGAAGTGGATCATCATCGACGCCGAGGGCGTGGTGCTGGGCCGTCTTGCTTCGATCGTAGCCACCCGCCTGCGCGGTAAGCATAAGCCTTCCTTCACTCCGAACATGGACATGGGCGACAACGTCATTGTGATCAACGCTGACAAGATCCAGATGACCGGCAAGAAGCGTGAAGAAAACTTCTACTGGCACACCGGCCACCCGGGCGGCATCAAATCCCGCACAAAACAGCAGATTTTGGACGGCGCGCACCCAGAGCGCGTTGTCTACCAAGCTGTGAAACGCATGCTGCCGGGCAACCGCCTTGCGCGCAAGCAAATGACCAACCTGCGCATCTACGCCGGCACCGAGCACGGCCATGACGCACAGAGCCCCGAAGTTCTGGATGTGAAATCCATGAACAAGAAAAACACCCGGAGCTAATGACAGATGTCTGATCAGATCACTACTCTCGAAGAGCTGGGCGCTGTCGCAGGCGTTGAAGTTGCAGCCGAAGAACTGGCACCCCGTGAGCCGGTTCGTGACGAACTGGGCCGCTCCTATGCCACCGGCAAGCGTAAAGACGCTGTTGCACGTGTTTGGATCAAGCCGGGCTCCGGCAAGATCGAAGTGAACGGCAAAGAAATGAGCAAATACTTCGCGCGCCCCGTGCTGCAGCTGATCGTGCGTCAGCCGTTTGGCGTTGCCGGTGTTGAAGGCGAATTCGACGTCTATGCAACCGTCAAAGGCGGTGGCCTGTCCGGTCAAGCGGGCGCGGTCAAGCACGGCATCTCCAAAGCGCTGCAGCTCTATGAACCGTCCCTGCGTGGCGCTCTGAAAGCCGCTGGCTTCCTGACCCGCGATAGTCGTGTGGTTGAGCGTAAAAAATTCGGCCGCCGCAAAGCGCGTCGTTCTTTCCAGTTCTCCAAGCGTTAATCGCTGTCAAAATCCGAACAGGTTTTCGAAAGGGCTCGCATTTGGCGGGCCCTTTTCGTTGCATGCTGCTGTGCAGCAGTACTTTTGAAACGAATGCGTCCTATCACCGAGAGGTAAGAAGGTGCGGCACTGAATGCGCGCGCCACTTGGTTTCACAAAGGACAGCAGAATGGATGGTTCTTCATCAGACTTTAAATTCACCAACAACTGGTTTGCTCTGACAGCTCTAAAAAACTGGCAGAGTCTAATCCCTCAGGTGAAACCTCAGAAAGTGCTGGAGATCGGATCTTTCGAAGGGGCCTCTGCAAGTTTTTTGATC
>SPLB01000033.1 GCA_004566265.1 Paracoccaceae bacterium
GGCGTGGTCCTGATGCCGTCCTTTGTGAATCTGGGCGCCTATGTTGACGAAGGCACCATGGTTGACACCTGGGCAACCGTTGGGTCTTGCGCACAGATCGGCAAAAACGTGCACCTGTCTGGCGGTGTCGGCATTGGCGGCGTTCTGGAACCGATGCAGGCGGGCCCGACCATTATTGAGGACAACTGTTTCATTGGTGCGCGTTCCGAAGTGGTCGAAGGCTGTATCGTCCGCGAAGGTTCTGTGCTGGGCATGGGTGTCTTTATTGGCCAGTCCACCAAAATCGTTGACCGCGAAACCGGTGAGGTGATGTACGGCGAAGTTCCACCCTACTCCGTGGTTGTTGCTGGCTCCATGCCGTCGAAAAACGGCGTGAACCTTTATTGTGCCGTCATTGTGAAGCGCGTCGACGAGAAGACCCGCTCAAAGACCGGCATCAACGAGCTGCTGCGCGACTGACCGACGCCAGAGATGATCAGATGGTGGACGCCCCGGCCTGGTGCTGGGGCGTTTTTCTATTGGTCAAATCCCCCTGCCCTTGCCTCCGATCTTGCGTGTGCAACCCTGCGCGTCTATGGCAGGGGTATGTCTGAAAAAAAGCCCGAGAAAAAACCGTCACGCCAGCAAGTCTATACGCTCCTCGTTCAGATCGGACGTAAGGAGGGCGATGGTCTGCCTAACAAGGCCACCGGAGCAGCTCTGATGATCTATGCCTCGGGCGTGGACGAAGCCGAAGCAGTGCGCGAAACCGTTGCGATCCTCAAGCAGGCCGACACTGCGCCACTGGATGTGACCGGCTATGGCACGCTGACAGAACGCGAAGCCGAAGGTCATGAGATTGGTCAGGAAGAACGCGACCTGATGCAGCGCGCGCTTGAGGAAAACGCCGTGATCGTGGCACAGATGACACCATTCTTTGGCGATGAAGACATGGAAGGCGCAGTGCTGCATTAAGCACTTCAGATCGCGCGCGCCTTAGCGACGCGCACCAAACCATTTCCGATACAGCTGGTCGTAGCTACCGTCTTCCTGCATCTCGAGAAGCGCGCGGTTCGTGGGTTCGACCAGCGAGGAGTCTTCGACAAAGGCCAAACCGTAATATTCTGTCATGAACCGATTGCCAACAATATGGCCTGTGGCGTGGCCGCCCTCTCGAATGTAATGATCGAGAATCGGCGCATCAAAGACTACAAGACGCACCTCTCCGGCTTCAAATCCGGCAATAAGTTGCTCCAGACCATCATAACCGATGAAATCAATCTCACGGCGACCCAGAAAACCTGCTGCCGTTGAGGCGTCTACCGTGCCCACCCGTTTGCCATAGAGATCACTGACGCCCTGCACCGATCCGGTGATCGCATTCACGGTCATAACGGCGGTGATCTTTGCCACAAAGACAGAGACGACAAACAGCGACGACAGCACCAGAAGCACGGCAAAGATACGGCCAAAAGCCGAACGTGGTACGCGTTCCTCGAACCCGCCATTCACCACCAGATTGAGCGCCCACCAAAACGACGGGAACCAAGCCTCGTTGAGAGGGCGATCGAAATAGGGCTGGGCCTTGCGTTCAAAGACCCACATCAACATGCCCCCGCAAAACAAAACCAAGAAGGCCAACCCAATGGCCGCCGCCAGATCCCAGGACACCAGGGCCCGCAGCAGGTTGGGCTGGGTTCGGTCCTCGTTTGAAACCATGATCGACAGGCCGCTTTCAAAAATCGGCTGGCTGAAATCCAACGTCTCCTCACGCACCGCCGTGATCGAGATATTGGCCGCTGCAACATCTGCCTGCCCCGCCGACACGCCATCAAGCATGGCAGTAAAGCCATCTTGACGCTGAATCTCAAGCTCCCAATCCAGTCGCTCCGCCAGTGCGCGCAGCAAATCCATTGAAAAGCCCACGTGAGCGCCGTTTTCCTCCATCGAAAACGGCGGACGCGTGACCGTATTTGCGACAACAGTCTGCCGATCAGCCACGCCGGTTGCGACGCTACCCTCTTGGGCGACGGCAAAAACAGAAAGCATCAAAAGATACGACAGCACAACGATGCGGAGGCAGAACTGGAGCACAGGAGACCATCAACTTGCATGACTTCAGTCAATTTCCCTAGGCGCTTGCCGACCACATGGCAAGGATCCCCGCCCGGCTGTGCTTTCAAAAGGAAAGAACGCGACCACAAAACCACGCAATGGGTCGGGTTGCCGGGCAGGGATCGATTGCACCCGGAGGCAGATTCTTGCTAGGTCTGTAGAATATGAAACATGCAAACAAGGTGCCCCGATGACCGTAACAGACCCTGCCGCGCTGACCGCAGCGCTGATCCGCTGTCCTTCTGTGACGCCGGTAGAAGGCGGCGCGCTGGTTCTATTGGAGCGGTTGCTGCGCGAGGCGGGGTTTGACTGCACGCGCGTGGACCGGGGCGACACATCAAACCTGTTCGCGCGCTGGGGCGCAAAGGGCCACGCCCGCACGTTCGGTTTTAACGGCCACACTGATGTTGTGCCCGTTGGCGATAAAGCCGCCTGGACCGTTGACCCCTTTGGCGCGGAAGAAAAAGACGGGTTTCTATATGGTCGCGGAGCCACGGACATGAAATCAGGCGTTGCCGCCTTTGCTGCAGCGGCCGTGGATTTTGTCCGCGAAACACCCCCTGATGGGGCGGTGATCCTGACCATCACCGGCGATGAGGAAGGCGACGCAACTGACGGCACCCTTGCGCTTCTGGATTATATGGAAGCTGAACAGGAACAAATGAGCCATTGTCTTGTTGGCGAACCCACCTGCCCCAACCATATGGGCGAAATGCTCAAGATCGGGCGTCGCGGCTCTCTCACGGCGTGGTTCACCGTGGTAGGGGTTCAGGGGCACGCGGCCTATCCGCACCGCGCCAATAATCCACTCAATGGCATGGTGCGCCTAATGGATCGTCTGGGCAGGCGCGAACTGGATCAGGGCTCTGAACATTTTGACGCGTCAACGCTGGCGATTGTTCAGCTGGACACCGGCAATGTCGCGACCAATGTGATCCCTGCGCAGTGTACCGGCGCGGTGAACATCCGGTTCAACGACCTGCACAGCGGCGCTTCGCTGACGGAATGGCTGCGGGGTGAAGCGGAAAAGATCGAAGAAGAACTCGGCCTGACTGTTGAAATGAAAGTCCAAATCTCCGGCGAGAGCTTCATCACCCCACCGGGTGAACTGTCTGATCTGATCGCAAACGCTGTGGAGACGGAGACAGGCATTCGCCCCGAACTGTCCACCACCGGCGGAACCTCGGATGCGCGTTTTGTGAAAAACCACTGCCCCGTTGTCGAATGCGGTCTGGTCGGCAAGACAATGCACC
>SPLB01000034.1 GCA_004566265.1 Paracoccaceae bacterium
TCCCGTGAATATGCGCTTTGAGAAATACGATTACCGCGAAGGTCATCATCGGTATTGCATGCTGTGCCTCAGCCGGACCCTCTTTGGGGATTGGTGCGTCGAACGGGCTTCAGGTCCGATTGGAACCACGGGCGGCAGTCAGAAACGCTACTATTTCACCTCTCATTCTGAGGCTATGCAAATGTTTGAGGCAGCACGGGATCGGCAAGTGAAGCGAGGCTTCGTGCCGATCCCGGTCCAAATTGGGCTATTCTAGGACCAGCCCGCGCGCCCTTTTATTTCACGCGGCTCCAGCTTTGTTTTGAACAGATCAGACCACCGGCCACACAACCGCGCAGCGCCAGTGACGCCCCATCCAGCGCGATTTTAGCGATGTAAATTTTATCGTTACTTGGACGCCAAACTTTCCCGGCATAGGTGCCATTCCCTTTGGCTTCCATGTCGATGACAAGCGTCTTGCCAATGTTCGGGGACTTGACTTCGCCAGAGGCATCAAAAGTGCGCGCGATTTTGCCACAGATTTTGGCCCCACAAGGCTGCATATCAATATAGGCATATGCCCCATCATCCACTTGCGTCTTCCACAAGCCCAGCACCGGGTCCGCTGAAGCTGCACCGGCCAGTGTCAAACTGGCTGCCGCAATCGCCAAAATACGTTTCATCGTCTCTCTCCTCCCAATGGATGCACGTATCTTGGCAAAGTCGCCCTGCGTCAGGCAAGATTATCCTTGGGTCACCTTATGGCGCCCCAAGCGTAGGCCAAGATTGCAAAACACCCTTGCTTGGTGCAAAAGACCGCCGAACCGAAAGCTCCATCAGGAAAGCCCGCGCCTATGATCCTTTATCCTGCAATCGACCTCAAAGACGGCCAGGCCGTGCGCCTTCTGCATGGGGACATGGACAAGACCACCGTCTTTAATGACAACCCCGCCGCTCAGGCGCTGGAGTTCGTCGCAGCAGGCTGCGAATGGCTGCACCTCGTGGATCTGAACGGTGCCTTCGCAGGCGAGCCGGTGAACGCCGCCCCCGTAGAAGAGATCCTGAATCAGACCAAAGTGCCCGCACAGCTGGGTGGCGGCATTCGTGACATGAAAACGATCGAGACCTGGATCGACAAAGGTCTGGCGCGTGTGATCCTTGGCACGGTCGCGGTCGAAAACCCCGATCTCGTGCGTAAAGCAGCCCGTGAATTCCCCGGAAAAGTCGCCGTTGGCATTGATGCGCGCAATGGTCGCGTGGCCACAAAAGGCTGGGCCGAGGAAACCGACGTGATGGTCACCGACCTCGCCAAATCCTTTGAAGACGCAGGCGTCGCCGCCATCATCTATACCGACATTATGCGCGACGGTGCCATGAAAGGCCCCAATGTAGAAGCCACTGCTGATCTTGCCAATACGGTCTCGATCCCGGTGATCGCTTCGGGCGGAGTGTCGTCGCTAGATGACCTGCGGGCATTAAAATCCTGCGGCGCCCCCCTCAATGGCGCGATCTCTGGCCGCGCGCTTTATGATGGTGCGATTGATCTGGCCGAAGCACTGAGCGTCCTGAAAGCCTAAGCCTTCTTTCGGCTAAAAAAAACTGGGGTGAGCAACCGGGCTTACCCGGCAAAAGGGGCAACGCCCCTCTTCTGCTGGCACTGTGGCAGCCTGTCCTCTGGCACATCTCATCTCGCTATGGTTCACTGTCGTCGTTCCAGATGCGGAGGCCAAGCATGGCGGCGATCCTGAAGTCCAACCTTCCCCCAAAGGCCGCTGTTCACGCCAAAGTCGCCCCCGGCGATTTTCTTGACTGCTACAGCTGCGCAACCTCGCTGTCTGTTGAAGAGGCCGCAAAACAAGCCTTTCAAATGCCTAGATGGGCCAGCGCCCTGATGCGACTGCGCAACACGCTTGTCGCGCCCCTTGGCCTGAAAACTGGGACGAAGGAAGAAGAACTGACCCCCAGCGCGTTTCCCGTCACCTTTCAGCGGGAAAACGAGGTTCAATACGGGCTCGACGACAGTCATTTGAACTTTCGCATCACTCTCCTGAAGAAAGACGGGCATCTCTATGTGTCGACCTGGGTTCATGTGAACAACTTCGTTGGCCGGGCTTATCTTACACTCATCATGCCGTTCCATGTGCTGATTGTGCGCGGCAGCATTGCACGGGTGGCCCGCGCGGGCTAAAGCCCCCTTCCCCCCGCGGCGCTTCCGGTCCATAAGGGCCTCATGTTGAAAACCCGCCTCATTCCCTGTCTCGATGTCGCCGACGGCCGTGTGGTCAAAGGCGTCAATTTTGTCGGTCTGCGTGACGCAGGCGACCCTGTTGAAGCTGCCCGTGCCTATGATGCGGCGGGCGCCGATGAAATCTGCTTCCTCGACATTCACGCCACCCATCAGAACCGCGGTACCACGTTCGACATGGTGCGTCGCACCGCCGAACAGTGCTTTGTGCCGCTGACCGTTGGGGGTGGCGTGCGCACAAAAGACGACGTGCGTGCATTGCTTCTGTCAGGTGCCGATAAGGTCTCTTTCAACTCTGCCGCTGTGGCGAACCCTGACGTGATCGCAGAAAGTGCCGATCAGTTTGGCAGCCAGTGCATTGTCTGCGCCATCGACGCCAAAACCGTCTCTCCCGGCAAATGGGAGCTGTTCACGCATGGCGCGCGTAAGGAGACAGGCATTGATGCGGTCGAATTTGCCAAACTGATCGAAAAGAAAGGCGCTGGCGAGATCCTGCTGACTTCGATGGACCGTGACGGCACCAAATCCGGCTTCAACCTCGACCTGACCCGCGCAGTTTCCGATGCCGTCAACATCCCGGTGATTGCCTCGGGTGGCGTTGGCAGCCTCGATCACCTTGTCGAGGGCGTGACCAAAGGCGGCGCCTCGGCGGTGCTGGCCGCCTCAATCTTCCACTTCGGCGAATACACCGTGCAGGAAGCCAAAGAACACATGATCGCCGCCGGCATTCCAATGCGCGTTGATAGAAAGGTCCTGGCATGAGCCTGCTGCACGATCTCGAAACCACCATCCTGTCCCGCAAAGGTGCAGATCCTGATAGCAGCTGGACGGCCAAACTGCTGGCCAAGGGCCCGGAAAAATGCGCCGAGAAATTTGGCGAAGAATCGATCGAGGCCATTATTGAAGCCGTCAAGGACGACAAAGCCAAGCTCGCCTCGGAGGGCGCGGATGTGCTCTATCATTTCCTTGTTATGCTGGCCGCCCGCGATGTGACGCTTGATGATGTGCTGGCCATTCTTGCAGAGCGTCAGGGCCTGAGTGGTCTCGCCGAGAAAGCGGCGCGCCCCACACCATGATCACCCAAAAAAGCGCCCGTGAGCAAGAGCTCCGGGCGCAAGGTATGGAACGAGGGACAGTGAAAAGATCTGCGGCGGTTCCAGTGCCGCAGTCTACAATGGTAGGTGGGGCTTTTTTGCCACATTTAAAGGGCGCTCACGCTTTTGTGATTTGCAGAGCGCAATATCAATACGCGAAGGGCAGGGTTTTTCGTCTGGCCTGCCTGCTGGCTTGACATCAGTGGTTTTACTTGCGCAGCACACCAGGCCAAGCGGCGTCTGCGGATTGGATCATATGGGCTGGATCCCCTTCCCAAAGCGCCTCGGCACGATCTGAGTGAAAGAAAAACAGTTGCCCGCCTTCAATTTCCCACGTCAACGGGCTGCTTCCAGACAGCCGCCCCTTCGCCATGGCATAGGCGCAATAACCACCGAAACGGGGCTCATACATGCGCGGATTGGCTTCAAACGCTCGAAGATTGGCTTGGGTTGCAAACCGCCACAGCGCCCCTTTCCAAATCAGTGTGAATGCGGGCTGGCCTGCCAATGGTCCTGTAGCGTCATGGAAAGACACGGCATCAAATCCACCCAA
>SPLB01000214.1 GCA_004566265.1 Paracoccaceae bacterium
ACTTCATCATAATCGATCAGGCAGTCTTCCTTGCGCACGCCGTACTGAACTGCGTTGAACCACTTACCGGATTGGTTCGGCGCAGCACCATGTGTCAGGTGACCACCGGACGCGAGGTTCATGCCAAGGATGGTGTCGCCGGGCTGCATCAGCGCCTGGAACACACCCTGGTTCGCCTGAGAGCCTGAGTTCGGCTGCACGTTTGCAAATTCGCAGTTGAACAGCTGCTTGGCGCGGTCGATCGCGAGGTTTTCAGCCACGTCGACGTACTGGCAGCCGCCATAGTAGCGCCGACCTGAGTAGCCTTCGGCGTATTTGTTGGTCAGAACCGAGCCCTGCGCTTCCATGACAGCGGCGGAGACGATGTTCTCAGACGCAATCAGCTCAATCTCGTCGCGCTGGCGGCCCAGCTCGTCTTTGATTGCGCCGGCCAGCTCTGGGTCACGCTCGGTGAGGCTCTGGGTGAAGAAACCGGGGTCGCGGATGGTCTCGGTCATGTTAGCTCCCATGTGGGTAGATGTGGTTGCGTAATGTCTATGGAATTTCCTATCGGAAACAGCGCCATTCGAATTGTTCGAAAGCGTCGCTGACTGTCATAAAAACGCCTTAGCGAAGTTTCTAGGGGCAACAAAGGTGTAACAGTTTGGGGAGGCTGGTGTTTGGGTAAATCCTGTGCTTGTTTCGGAACCTAATGGATCTTTCCGGAAACAGGGGCTTAGGTCATGAGAATCGCGTTCCTCGCCAGCACGGCACCTGTGGCGCAAACCGCACGTGCTGCCTTAATCGGGCGATATGGAAATCTGCCCCCAGAAGAAGCGGATGTCATTGTTGCACTTGGCGGTGACGGTTTCATGCTTCAGACGCTGCGCGCGACCGAAGAATTGAACCGCCCGATCTATGGGATGAACCGCGGCACGATCGGATTTCTGATGAATTCCTATCAGGAAGCGGATCTGCCTGAGCGGCTTGAAGCGGCTGAGGAAGAAGTGATCCATCCGCTGGTGATGCATGCAAAGGATCGTTCAGGTGGCATCCACGAGGCGCGGGCGATCAATGAGGTGTCACTACTGCGTGCAGGGCCCCAAGCGGCAAAGCTGCAAATTTCTGTAGATGGGCGGATGCGGATGGCAGAACTGGTCTGCGATGGGGCGCTGGTTGCCACACCTGCTGGATCGACTGCCTATAACTATTCGGCGCATGGCCCGATCTTGCCGATTGGCACGGATGTCTTGGCGTTGACCGCGATTGCGGCCTTTCGCCCCCGGCGTTGGCGCGGCGCGCTGCTGCCCAAAAGTGCCACCGTGCGGATTGATGTGCTTGACGCTGCGAAAAGGCCGGTGATGGCAGAGGCGGATTCTGTGGCGTTCCGCAATGTCGACTGGGTCGAGGTGCAATCGGATCCAAGTGTCAGTCACCGCATTCTGTTTGACTCAGGTCATGGCCTGGAGGAACGCTTGATCTCTGAGCAGTTCACATGATCGTTCGGTAAATGGCCGCGTCAAGTGGCGCGGCTTGTTCGGCCGTGATCCGGCCTTCTGGCCGGACCAGGGCCATGTATGAGCTTGGGCGCGGCTATTTCACCTGCGCGGGTGACTAGGGGGCGCCTCTGCTGAACCCAGTTGCCCAAATTATGCACTGCTCGTGTATGTTGCCTGTCTTGCAAAGACGCCTATCTCGCGTGCCACCAAAGGCAAACGGGCAGGGTAGGTTTCAGGGCGTATTGCGCGATTACTTGGCGTAGCCAAGCCCTTTGAGCGCCGAGGTGATCTGATCCAAGCTTGTGGGGTCGTCAATTGTGGCGGGCATGTTCCAGGTCGCGCCGTCTGCGATGGACACCATCGTGCCGCGCAGGATCTTGCCAGAGCGGGTCTTGGGCAGGCGGTCGACCACACAAGCGGTTTTGAAAGCGGCCACGGGGCCAATCTTGTCGCGCACCCGTTCGACGACCTCGGCCACAATATCGCTGTGATCCCGGTTGCAGCCCGCGTTCAGGCAGAGGAACCCCACGGGTATTTGTCCTCTGAGCGCGTCTGAAACACCAATCACCGCACATTCGGCCACATCGGCATGTCCAGCGAGGACCTCTTCCATCGCACCCGTCGACAGGCGGTGGCCCGCGACATTGATGACGTCATCGGTGCGCGCCATGATGTAGAGATAGCCGTCCTCGTCCTTAATCCCAGCATCGCCGGTTTCGTAATAGCCGGGAAAGGTGTTGAGATAGCTATCCTTGAACCGCGCGGTCGCGTTCCAGAGGTTGGGCAGCGTGCCGGGGGGCAGGGGCAATTTGATGGCAATTGCGCCCAGCGTACCTGCTGCAACCGGATGCCCCGCATCATCAAGGATATCAACCTGATAGCCCGGCATGGGGACTGCAGGCGACCCCGGTTTGATCGGCAGTTCCTCGACTCCAAAAGGGTTGGCGGCAATGGCCCAGCCGGTTTCGGTTTGCCACCAGTGGTCGATCACTGGGACGTTCAGATGTTTTTGCGCCCATTCAATTGTGTCGGGATCGGCACGCTCCCCTGCCAAATAGACCGCTTGCAAGCCCGAGATATCATAGGTTTTTGCCAAGTCGCCTTCGGGGTCTTCACGCTTCACCGCGCGCAGGGCGGTGGGGGCGGTAAAGAAGGCCTTGACTTTATGGTCTGATATGACACGCCAGAAGGTGCCTGCATCCGGGGTGCCAACCGGCTTGCCCTCAAAAACGACGGTGGTGTTGCCGTGGATTAAGGGGCCATAGCAGATATAGGAATGCCCCACGACCCATCCCACATCGGAAGCCGCCCAGAACACATCGCCGGGCTTCACGTTATAGATGTGTCTCATGGTCCAGTTGAGTGCCACAAGATGGCCGCCGGTGTGTCGGATCACGCCCTTCGGCTGTCCCGTAGTGCCCGAAGTGTAGAGGATATAGGCCGGGTGGTTGCCCTCAACAGGCACACATGCCACCGGTTGCACGCCCTGTTGGAAGTCGTTCCAGCTCACATCGCGCCCGTCCACCAGCTGCGCAACCTGTTGTTCACGCTGGAAGATCACGCAGAAGTCCGGTTTGTGGGTGGCCAACTCTACCGCCGCATCGAGAAGCGGTTTGTAGTGCACCGTGCGCCCCGGTTCGATGCCCGCTGAGGCGGCAAGGATCGCCTTTGGCTTTGCGTCATCAATGCGCACGGCGAGCTCATTTGCGGCAAAGCCCCCAAAGACCACCGAATGCACTGCGCCGATACGGGCACAGGCCAGCATGGCTTCCAGCGCTTCGGGGATCATCGGCATGTAGATAATGACCCGGTCACCCTTCTCAACGCCTTTGGCGCGTAGGGCGCCGGCGAGGGTGGCAACCCGGTTGCGCAGCTCCCCATATGTGATTTCGCGCTTGGTGTGGGTGACGGGGCTGTCATAGATGATTGCGACCTGTGCACCGCGCCCGGCTTCGACATGGCGGTCCACAGCGTTGTAGCAGGTGTTGGTCATGCCATCGGCGAACCATTCATAAAGCCCATCGTCTTTGTCACTCAGGGCTTTGGTTGGCGCACGGTCCCAGGCGATGGTCTCGGCGGCTTCCATCCAGAATGCCTCGGGGTTCTTTTGCCAACGGGCATACATGGCGGCGTAGGTCATCGCGGGTCTCCTCCTGTCTCCTCCCGTGGAGGTTAGGCCCAAAAAAGACCTGCGGGCAAGCGCGGTGGTCCAAGCCAGCGCTGTTTGTCGCGCGCAACAGAAGTCTAGAGGACTTGTTGACTACAGTTCTTCGGAGCCCAAGCGAATTGCGACATTGAGAACAAATTCCACAACTTTTGGTGCGGCGTGTGTTGTTCTGGTGGCCTTTTAAACTCTGAAATCCCTGATCATTCGGGAGGCAAAGAAGGGCGACGCAATCGGGTCGCCCTTCTTTGATCTATTGAAACAGGTTCAGCCGTAGTGGGCGACAGGAGTGCCCGCAATGGCAGCCATGTTCAGCAGGCCCCGCGCGGTGATCGAGGGGGACACAATATGGGCACGGTTGCCCATGCCCATCAGGATCGGCCCCACTTCCAATCCACCGGCACGCATCTTCAGAATGTTGCGAACGCCAGAGGCCGCATCCGCATGGGCAAAGACCAGCACGTTTGCCGCACCTGGCATGCGCGAGTTCGGGAAAATGCGCTGGCGCAATTGCGGGTCAAGCGCAGTGTCAATGTTCATCTCGCCTTCGTAAAGGAAGTTGTGGGTTTCCGCATCCAAAAGGGTGATTGCCGCACGCAGGCGCTCGCCTGTGTCGCAGGCGATATTGCCGAACTGAGACTGCGAGCACAGCGCAACCTTTGGCTCTATTCCAAAGCGACGGGCATGGCGGGCCGCACTGATCACGGTTTCGGCAATTTGATTGGGGGTGGGTTCGATCCGCACCTGTGTGTCAGCAATAAATAATGGCCCATCTTCTAGGATCATCAGCGACAGGGCGCCGTGCGGGGAGTACTCGCCCCGGCCTAGGATCTGGTTTACATAGTTCAGGTGCCAGCGGTATTCGCCAAAGGTGCCGCAGATCACACTGTCTGCATCGCCCAGATGCACCATCAGCGCGCCGATCGCCGTTGTGTTGGTGCGCGCAACCGAGCGTGCAATATCAGGGGTCACGCCCCGGCGCTGCATAAGCTCGAAATAAGCGCCCCAATAGTCGCGGTAGCGGCTGTCTTGCTCGGGGTTGACGATTTCTAGATCCGCGCCGGGGCGGATGTCCAGCCCCAGACGTTCACAGCGGGTGGCGATCACATCGGGACGACCAATAAGGATTGGGGTCTCTGTGGTTTCAAGCAAAATCGATTGCGCGGCCCGCAGGACACGTTCGTCC
>SPLB01000215.1 GCA_004566265.1 Paracoccaceae bacterium
GTCGGCGACAGTTACGACTGTGAATGTGGTATCGCAGCCTGATGGCCTGACCCATGCTACGATTGACTGCGTGTCATTGCGTTGACGTGTCGACCATCAAGTCGCCTTGTGGACATCCAGTCCGGTGACCATGCGATGCTGCATATGGTCTCTCCCCCATTCTTGAGGATCGGCACCGGCCCATCCGGCGCAAACCTCGAACGGAGAATGCCACAGGAGAGACCACCGAACCAGTCAGCTCACTCCGCGATCATGGGGTCTAAAGGCAGGCAACCACTGAAGTTTACAGGAACACCAAACAGTTATCCGGCAATGAAATGTGGTACAAAACGCGAAAGATCCTGTGTGACTAGGGCTTTGTCCTCGCGAATGCAAATTCCGCAGGCCGTGTCGCCGACAATCCATGACCCTATCATTGCATGATCATCATCAAATTTTGCCGCCGGGGCGTAGGTTTGCACAATATGACCTTCGGCCCCGTAGTGCCCGTCCGTGGTCACGTCGCCCTCTGAAAGACCCCTTAAGCTAATATTTGCCCCTTCGCGGCTGAAAAAAGGCTTCACCACATGGGGCGCCTCCAGAGCCTCTGGCGGGGCGTCTTTTTCGAACCAACTTGGCAAGAGGTTCGGATGCCCTGGAAACATATCCCACAACAGCGGCAGGCACGCTTTGTTCGACAAAATGGCTTTCCATGGGGGCTCCAAAAATTGCATCTCTGCAGTTGGGAGGTGGACAGAAAACCGTTCCCTTAGCATATCCTCCCATGGATACAGCTTAAAGAGCGTTTGGATCAGGACACTGTTGGCGTCGGCAAATTGTCCTGAACGATCTACTCCGATGTTTTCTACCGTAACAAACTGCGGGCGCAGCCCAGCTTGCTGGGCGCAGTCCTGAAGATACTGCACGGTTGCGCGTTCTTCATCGTTGTCTTCGACGCAGGCAAAATGCAGCTCGTAACCGGGGACGAAGAGGGCCTGAAAACGCGAGATAAGCTGGTCTTGCACCGAGTTAAACTGATCCGCACCTGACGGCAGAATACCTGTCTGAATTTGTTGATCCAACCACAGCCACTGGAAGAACCCAGTTTCATAAAGGGCTGTGGGCGTATCAGCGTTAAATTCCAGCATCTTGGCCGGGCCGGTTCCATCATAGTGAAAATCAAACCGGCCATAAAGCGACGGATCGCCCCGGCGCCAGCTTTCGGCGATCCATGCGTGGTAGGCTTCTGGAATGGCCATCAAGGACATAAGCGCGGGATCTGCAACAACATGCCCGACAAGGTCCAGGCACATCTTCCATAGGTCTTCGCTTGGATCTTCGAGATGTTCCTCAATCTCGCTGAGCGTAAATTCATAGGCCCGGCTTTCATCCCAATAGGGGGCACCGTACATGCTGTGAAAACCGAAGCCTAAGGCTTCGGCCTCCTGTTTCCAGTCCGGGCGCTCTGGCAGAAAGACGCGTTTCATGCAGCGAGATCAAAGTTTGGACAAAATGGCTTGCACATCATTGCGGTTGGGGTTTTCCAGAGCCTTGATCTTGTCCTCGAGATCGCTTCCGTCCAGCTGGCGCGCCTCCTGGTCTGCCGCCTGCAGCATGGCCTGCTGATGCGCCTGGCGTTGTTCCAATCGTTCGAGGCTGTCCATCGCGTTGGCGAGCTTTGTGTCAGAACTGCTGGTGTTGATGGAAGACGCCTTCTGTGCGGCAATCAGTGCTTCGTTTGCCTTGGCGGTTTCAATTTTGCGCTGCAGGGTTTCAACGCGTGTTTGCGACTGACGCAGGGCCTGATCCATACCGTCTTCGGTCTGGCGGTACTGGTCAGCAAGCGCTTGTTCGCTTTCGGCTTTGTCGCGCAGTTTCAGAACGCTTTCGATGATCTCAACCGCAAGGGCTTCGTCGCCCTGCCCCTTTGCCTTGCGGGCGGCTTCGGTGCGGCGCTCGATCTCGGACATCATCTCGGCAACGGATCTTTCCTTTAGAACCCGGTTTGCTGCCATGCGGGATTTTTCGTCACGAGCCTTAGAAATGGCTTGCTTTGCTTCGCGCATTTCCTGATCGAGAATGGTCATAAGATTTGCGTCCACCGCGGCCTCGGCCGCAGAGTTTGCTTTGCCTTTGAAGGCGGTGGCCAGTTTGCTCCAGACACTCATTGTGCAACTCCCGCTGAGGTTTTGGGGCCGAGTTCACGCGCCAATTCCAACGCGTTTTGGGCGAGGGTGGTGATTTCGGTGAGAATATCGTCGAGGCTGCTTCCCTGCGCAATGCTCCCAAATAATTCATAATACTCTCGACCGTTGATGCTGTCGACGGACAGCGCCGACAAGGGCAGCAAAACCTTGTGAGACCGCAGCATCATGGCCTCAAACGCCTCTGGATCATCTTGCATGTCGCGCGGCCAAAGGATCGCAGCGGACAGAATTTGCCCGGAGCCAATGGACACATGAATGGGAAAGTCCCCTTCGGCTTCAACGGTTGCCACAAGAACATCCGGGGCCGTTTCTGATAGGGTGCATGCGAACCCATCGGCCGCCTGAAGCGCGCCCATCAGCGAGTCGACTGTCCAAGTCTGTGTCATGTTATCCTCTTGTTTTCATAAAAGTGGGCCCGAACGGCAGGCTCAAATGCAC
>SPLB01000216.1 GCA_004566265.1 Paracoccaceae bacterium
ACTGCCCGTCACGATGCTGTGGCCTGGGGCTATGCACGTGCCTGTTCCGCAATGGGTATGGACATCATCCAGCAGTGCGAAGTCACCGGTGTGCGCAGTGAAAACGGCCGCGTCGTGGGTGTGAACACCACCAAAGGGTCCATCGACTGTGACAAGCTGGGCATGGTGGTTGCGGGTAACTGTTCGCATCTGTCCGATATGGCAGGTTTCCGTCTGCCGGTTGAATCTGTGGCGCTCCAGGCGCTGGTGTCAGAGCCGATCAAACCCTGCATGGATGTGGTTGTGATGGCCAACACCGTGCATGGGTACATGTCGCAGTCCGACAAAGGCGAGATGGTGATTGGCGGCGGTACGGACGCCTTCAATAACTACACCCAGCGGGGCTCTTTCCACCACATTGAGGAAACGGTTCGCGCCTTGAACGAAACCTTCCCGATGGTCAGCCGTCTGAAAATGCTGCGCCAGTGGGGCGGTATTGTGGATGTCACCGGCGACCGCTCACCGCTGATTTCCAAGACACCGGTGAACAATATCTTCGTGAACGCAGGCTGGGGCACCGGTGGCTTCAAAGCAATCCCTGGCTCTGGCTGGGCGATGGCGGAACTGATGGCAACCGGGCATTCCCCGCTGGCTGAAGAGTTCTCCATGATGCGTTTCAAAGAAGGCAAGTTCATTGATGAATCCGTTGCGGCAGGGGTGGCGCACTAATGGGGGGGAGTGTTGAACGCGTCTGCGATGCGCATGTGCTCCCGGTCACTTTCCGATTGAGCGCGCCGGTCTTGACTATAATCATGGCGCAGGAATGTGCGTTTGGCGCGGCGCTCAAAAAACGCGACCACCGTGCCCAGGACAACAACCCCGCCAACAGTATAAAACACCAGATCCATGGAGTAGACATGGGCTTTGGAGAGTGTAGATTCAAGGGAGCGATCCGATGCTGATGCTTCACTGCCCTTTTTGTGACGAATACGTGGAAGAAACCGAACTGCAGGCGGGCGGCGAAGCGCACCTGAAGCGGTTCGGTCCCGGCTCCTCGGAGGAAGAATTTCACGACTATCTTTTCACCCGCGAAAACCCCAAAGGCGTTCACTTTGAACGCTGGCGGCACGTCAACGGCTGTGGCAAGTGGTTCATTGCGGCCCGCTGCACCGTAACGCTCGAGGTGTTCGGCACCTATCCTGCCAACTGCGCCGAGCCGCCCCAGTGGATCAAAGACAAAATCTCCGAGAAACGCCCAGGCTGGACCTGGCGCGAATTCTCTTGCGCTGTCTCTAACGCAGAAGGGTCGACCTCATGAGCACGCGTCTGGCCTCGCAGGGGCGTCTGATCGACCGCTCCAAAGAAGTTGAATTCGCCTTTAACGGCATCACGCTCAAGGGCTATGAAGGCGACACGCTGGCGTCTGCACTCTTGGCAAACGACCAAATGCTGGTGGGGCGCTCTTTCAAATATCACCGTCCGCGCGGCATCGTAGCCTCGGGCGCTGAAGAGCCGAACGCGCTGGTGGGCCTTGGGTCCAACCGTCGCTACGAGCCGAACCAGCGCGCCACCACAACCGAGCTGTTCGCCGGTCTGGAGGCAAAGTCGCAAAACCATTGGCCGAGCCTCGAGTTCGACGTGGGCGAGATCAACTCCAAGCTGTTCGCACGCTTCCTTCCCGCGGGCTTCTACTACAAGATGTTCATCCATCCGAAGCCCTTTTGGAAGCACGTCTATGAACCCTTCATTCGTCAGTCGGCGGGTCTGGGTGCGGCCCCTGATAAAGAGCTCCAAGACGCAGACACCTACGAGCACTTCTATTTTTTCACCGATATTGTGGTGATCGGTGGCGGTGTTGCCGGTCTGCAGGCGGCAAAAACCGCAGCAGCAACAGGCGCTAAGGTTCTGGTCCTTGAGGAA
The DNA here is from genome assembly GCA_004566265.1 of Paracoccaceae bacterium. GTDB lineage: Bacteria > Pseudomonadota > Alphaproteobacteria > Rhodobacterales > Rhodobacteraceae > Epibacterium. Next base: position 1,900 of record SPLB01000216.1, read on the forward strand.
AAATCCTTCTGGGGTGGTCGTGCACCTGTGGATGGTGGCGAAATTGAAGGCCTGACGGCAGAAGACTGGATCGCCAAGACGCTGGCAGATCTCGGCGCGATGGACAATGTCACCCTGCGCGATCGTTGCATGGGCGCAGGTGTTTATGACCACGGCTATGTGCTGGGCTACGAGCGTCTGACCGACCACGCTCCGACCGCCGGTGGCCCGCGTCACCGTCTGTGGCGCATCCGCGCAACGCAAGTAGTCACCGCAACCGGTGCCATCGAACGTCCGCTGTCTTTTGCAGGCAACGATGTGCCGGGCGTTATGCTGGCGGCTTCCATGCGCGACTACATCGTCAACTGGGGTGTGTTGACCGGCCAGAAGGTCGTTGTCGCCACCAACAATGACGATGCCTACCGAACTGCGCTGGCTGTTCACGCTGCTGGTGGTGAAGTTGTCCGCGTCGTCGACGCCCGTGAAAACGGTGGTGGCACACTCGCGGATGAGGTTCGCGCACTGGGTATCCGCGTTGAAAACGGTCGTGCCATTGCCAAGGTCAAGGACGGCAAGCGCGTCACTAAGGTGGCGCTCTGTGCGCAAAACGGTGAAGGCGGTGCCCGCGAAGAGATCGAGGCAGACGCAGTGGCGATGTCGGGCGGCTGGTCCCCGGTTGTGCACCTCTGGTCGCACTGTGGCGGAAAGCTGACCTGGGACGCTGCAAACGCCCATTTCGCGCCCGATCCGAACCGCGCGCCGACCTCGCATGACGGCAAGCCCTTTGTTGTGACGGCTGGCTCTGCCTCTGGTCCGCTGGGTCTGGGCGCAGTGATCGCGGACGCCACCGCAGCCGGTGCCAGAGCTGCCGAAGCTGCAGGTCGTCCGGCGCAGGCCGTGGCCGGGATCGTAACATCTGAAACGCCCGAGGCACAGATGGAAGCCGTCTGGTTCATGCCGGCAAAGGCCGACATCCAACTGCGGATGAAGTCCTGGCTCGACTACCAGAATGACGTGAAAGTGTCCGACGTGCAGCTGGCTGCCCGCGAAGGCTACGAGAGCGTTGAGCACACCAAACGGTACACCACGCTGGGCATGGCGACCGATCAGGGCAAGCTTTCGAACATCAACGGTCTGGCGGTTCTGGCCGACAGCCTGAACGCTGATATTCCGCAGGTCGGCACCACCACCTTCCGTCCGCCGTATCACCCGATTTCCATGGGGGCCATCGGCGGCGAAGCCCGCGGTGAAGTGTTCCAGCCGCTGCGCCGCACCCCGATGCATGACTGGCACGAAGCCAATGGTGCGGATTTTGAACCCGTTGGTCATTGGCGTCGCCCCTACGCCTTCGTGCGCTCTGGCGAAAGCGTGCATGACGCGGTGAACCGCGAAGTGCGCAACACCCGCGAAAACCTCGGTCTGCTGGA
>SPLB01000217.1 GCA_004566265.1 Paracoccaceae bacterium
CCTGGCGCGCGCGTCATAGATTTGGGCTGTGCGCCAGGTGGCTGGTGTCAGGTCGCTGTGCCCCGCATCAATGCGCTGGGTGAGAAAAAGGGCAAGGATGTGGGCCGAATTATCGGTGTTGACCTTCAAGAGGTTGAACCGATGGCCGGTGCCGAATTTCACCAGTTGAATTTCTTGGACGACGGGGCGGACGATCAGGTCAAAGAATGGCTGGGCGGTAAGGCGGATGTGGTTATGTCTGACATGGCTGCGGCTTCGTCTGGCCACAAGCAAACCGATCACCTAAGGATCATTTCTCTTTGTGAAACGGCTGCTTATTTCGCCTTTGACGTTCTCGAAGAGGGCGGTACGTTTGTCGCAAAGGTTCTGGCCGGCGGCGCGGAAGGCGAACTGCAGAAATTATTGAAACAAAAATTCACGAAAGTCGCAAATATGAAACCTCCAAGCTCGCGATCAGACAGCTCTGAAAAGTTCGTGGTGGCTACTGGCTTCCGTGGCGAAGCGGACGCGTAAATAACAGAACCATAACCGTGTCTCTCCCCTTCGGTCATCCTGTAGTCGGCCTTTTCGCCGATTTGCAGCCTCAGATTATCTCACGCGGCAAAAGCGCTTCGGCGTGGATCGCAGCTTTGGATTGCTCAAAAATTGGATCTTCATTTCTTTTTTTGGGACGTGCAAACAAACGCTTTTGTTTCAGGCGCCTCACTGCAAAGCCAACCTCCCGCGAGGCCATGTCCTCCACGATCAAGTGACGAGATACGTTTTTGATAAAGCACATGAGGCACACTCCTTGTGATTGTCTCAGCCAAGGTAGATTGCAGGAACTTTGGCGCCAATGGGCGACGGAATTCAGGCAGGCCTCCCCAAATTAAGATAAAACGACCTGTCCTTAGTGTGGTTTTCTCACCAACGATCAGGGGCGTTCGCGCCTAATGATCAGGGGCAATTTATTTCGCGCAAAAACGGTAGTGTTGTCTTGGCACAAAATGCAGCAGCCGGAGGAAGATCAATTTGCGATAAAGGCCAAACTGGCGGCAGGATTTGCGGTACTCCAATCAACGCATATCCCGTAGCTTGCCAGGGCTGCTGCACACACTCAGACTTAGCGCTGAGGCCCGGCCGAGGGAGAAGCGATTGCGCTGAACCGCACCCGCTGATGAGCTACGTCGCGTTCGTCCCACAAAACCTTACTTTCATGACGCCGAAGGGTATTGACGCACCACGCATGCAATGCAGTTTCAAGGCGGAGGCGAGCACATAAACAGAGCATGTTTCAAAAATGCTGTAGCTCGCGTGTCAAAGTATTCGCCTAATCAAGCTATTTTAGGATCGAAACCAATGCCCCATAGGAGTTGAAATCCGTGTATCGACGCAAAAACTGAGGCCCTGGATGTTGCTTGCTTTTAAAAACGTCACGAAACGCTTCGCCAAACAGGCGCGTGCCGTCTTCACTGACGTCAGTTTTGTCATGGCCAAAGGCGAAACCGTTGCACTTACCGGGGAAAGCGGTGCTGGGAAAAGCACCCTTCTGCATTTGGCGGGGGCACTAGATCGAGTTGATGCAGGAACTGTCACAGTTAATGGCGCGGATCTGTCAGCCCTAAACGACCAGCGCGCCAGCCAGTTGCGTCGTACTCAAGTGGCTTTGGTGTTTCAGCAGTTCAACCTGATCCCTTCGCTCTGTGTTCGGCAGAACATTGCGTTGCATGCGCAACTTGGACGACGGCTGGATGCAGATTGGACAGACCATCTCACTCAGAACCTGGGCCTGTCGCCTTTTCTGGAACGTTACCCGGAAGAGCTGTCAGGCGGCCAGCAGCAACGCGTGGCGATTGCCCGCGCCCTTGCAGTGCGTCCGCAGCTTCTTCTTGCGGATGAACCCACCGGCAATCTGGACGAAAAGGCCAGTCGGGATGTGATGCGTTTGATGCTGGATTTGACACGTGATGCAGGCAGTGGTCTTTTGTTGGTCACGCATTCCACACAGATCGCAGGTCAATTGGACCGGCATCTTCATCTGGCATCAGGGCGCGTCACCGAACACCCCCCCACTTTGACTAAATGACGGGCGCCAGATGAGAATTGCCCTTTTTACGCTGTTATCGCACTGGCGCCTGCATCCGTTGCAGCTGGCCCTGATGATTTTAGGGTTAAGTCTGGCAACTGCCTTGTGGTCGGCGGTGCAGGCCATAAACGGACAAGCGAGGATTGCCTATGCTGAGGCGGCGGATAGTCTGAGCCAGCGGGGGTTCGACCGGCTGGTGGCCCCAGATGGTGTGATCCCCGTAGAAATCTATGCAGCGCTGCGCCGCGCGGGCTGGCCAGTGTCCCCCGTTCTCGACGGACGCTGGGTTGAGGGCGAGCTCAGCCTGACCGTTATTGGTTTTGACGCTCTCAGTTCCCCTCTCTTGGCCGCTCTACCCAGCGAGGCCCCGGGGGGGAATGCCGCCCCACTGCAAGCGCTGACAGGCTTTCCGTTGATTTGGGCGAATCCGGACACAATTGCAGAGCTGTCGGGATTAAAACCGCAATGGGACTTCGTCCCTTCGCCCGACTTGCCCCGCAGCACCATATTTGCGGATTTGTCGTTTGCCGCGACGTTACTACAGGCCCCCAACCACCTAAGCCGCCTTTTGATCACA
>SPLB01000218.1 GCA_004566265.1 Paracoccaceae bacterium
CACGGTTTGCCACAGCAGCCGAGCTCTCCCCCGGTGTCAGGTCATCCAGTTCGCGCAACGATAGGGCGGGTACGTGGACCCGCAGATCGAAGCGGTCCATCAGAGGGCCTGAGATGCGGCCCATATAATCCGCGCCGCATTGCGGAGCGCGTCCGCAGGCGCGCTGGGCATCGCCCATATATCCACATTTGCAGGGGTTAGCTGCCGCAACCAGCATGAAACGGCAGGGGTAGGTGACATGGGCATTGGCACGGGCCACCATGACTTCTCCGGTCTCTACAGGCTGGCGCAGTGTCTCCAGAACCGGGCGGGAAAATTCTGGCAGCTCATCCAGAAACAGCACCCCATTGTGCGCAAGGCTGATCTCACCCGGGTGAGCGCGCCGCCCACCGCCCACCACTGCCGCCATAGAGGCCGTGTGATGCGGGGCGCGGTAGGGGCGGATGCGGTCAATGCCGTCATCGTCGATCATCCCATGCACTGATTGTATCATGGCAGTTTCTAATGCCTCGCGCGGGTTCAAAGGCGGCAGAATCGAGGGCATGCGCGCGGCCAGCATCGATTTTCCAGATCCCGGAGGCCCCGTCATCAGTAGGTGGTGACGGCCAGCAGCGGCAATCTCTAATGCACGTTTGGGGATCTCCTGCCCCTTCACATCCGCCAGATCCTGCAGGTTCAGTGCAGAGCGGACCTCTCCCGGTCGTGCGGCTTCGATCACCGTCTGGCCGGTAAAGTGGCGGATCACCTCCGTTAGGGTACTGGCGCCAATCACGCGCGTGCCATCGACCCAGGCGGCTTCCGCGCTCGAGGCTTTGGGGCACAAAAGCGCGCGGTTCTGTTCCGCGGCTGACAGGGCGGCCGGCAAGGCCCCTGCCACCGGCATCAGCCGTCCATCCAGCGACAATTCTCCCAGAACCACGGTTTCCTGCGCCGCTTCCGGCGGCAGGATTTCCAGAGCGCTCAGCAGTGCAAAAGCCAGCGGCAGATCAAAATGGCTGCCTTCCTTTGGCAGATCCGCAGGAGACAAGTTGATGGTGATCCGTTTGGCGGGCAGTGCGATGGACATTTCCGCCAGCGACGCCCGCACCCGGTCCCGCGCTTCGCTCACCGCCTTGTCGGGCAGGCCCACGATCGAGAACGCGGGCAAGCCGGGGGCAAGGGCGCATTGAACCTCGACCGGTTTTGCCTCTATGCCCAAAAAGGCAACGGTCTGTACCTTGGCAATGGCCACCTGTCGCTCCCTGACGCCGGTTCCCTGTTTCGAACAAGGCTCCGGCCATTATGGTTAGCGAAAGGTTAATGCGCCCGTAAGCTTTGCGCGAATTCGACCTTAAAGTCGCCAGTCACGCCGCTTCAGCGGCAGGGCGTAGGGCTCTGGGTCATAGGACACTTTGCGCGCTTCCCTTTGCCAGGCCAGTACCGCGGGGTCGGACAGAAGCAGACGGCTATAGGCGCGTGTCTCTGCGCTGACCGGCAGGTCATAGCCCACAATCCGCGCTGCAACCGGGGTATAGAACACATCCGCAAGACCGTAGGTGCCAAAGAGATAGCCATCTTTTGCGCCGCTCATCCGGCGGGCATGGGCAAACAGCGTCTCAATGCGCGCAAGATCCGCACGCACTGCCTCTGATGCCTCGAACCCCTGCCAGATATGGCTCAGCTGCATGGCGCATTCGCCGCGCAGCGCCCCGAATCCGCAGGCCATCTCAGATACCAGCCAGCGGGCGGTGGCGCGCTCAGCCACCGCTGCGGGCCAAAGCCCTGCGTCCGGGTTTTCCTCTGCCAGGGTTTCCGCCATAGCAAGGCTTTCGCCGACAACGGTGCCCTCGGGCGTGACCAACGTGGGCACCAGACGCGCAGGCGCAAGATGTGCCATGTCTTTGGCCATAGTGCCGGAATAAAGCCCTACAAGCTTGACGCTATGAGGGATATTGAATTTTTCTAACATCAACCAGCCGCGCAGAGACCAGCTGGAGAAGAGGCGATCGCCGATATACAATGTGTAAGTCATGCGCGGAGCGTAGCTTGAAAACAAATATCACAAAAATGAATATTTCTGATGGGGTGTGTCACGGAATGTGATTTATATCACTCAACGTCCAGCCGTCGGGCCCATGCTGAATACGGCTGAGCGACAGGTTGTCGATCTTATGGCTGAAGGCCTCGGTTGTGGACATGTTGCCGGCGCGTTCGATTTGGCTCAGGATCTGACCAAAATGCCCTACGACAATGATATCGCCGCCTGCATGGGTCCGGGCCAACAGGTCTATCTGCGCATTCACGCGCGTTGACAGCATGTTCCAGCTTTCGCCACCGGGGGCGGCATTGTCGCCGGGGTCTTCCCAGAACGCGCGAATTCGATCCGGGTCTTCTGCATCAATCTCGGCCCAGCGGCGCAGCTCCCAGTCGCCAAAATGCATTTCGCGCAAGGCCTGCGCATGGGGTAGGCGCGTGCGGTCGCCCTGTATGGCATCCGCCGTAGCAATCGCGCGGATGAGGTCGGATGAAATCACCACGGCCTGGCGGGGCAGGGCGGCCTCCAGTCTGGCAAGGGCTGCGGTGTCGCTCAGATCGGCGGGCAGGTCGGACCAGCCCACCATGGACTTGGCATGGGTTGGCCCATGACGGACCAGATGAAACCGGGTGATCACAGCGACCCCTTTAGAACATTGGGCAGTCCTGCGACCACCTGCACCACGCGGTCGGCGCGGGCAGCCAAAGTGATGTTCAACCGCCCCTGTGCCTCGCGGAAACGCCGCGCCAGCGCATTTTCAGGCACGATCCCCATGCCTGTCTCGTTTGACACCACAAGGATCTCAGCCGGGCAGTCCGCAAACGCAGCGAGTAGTTGGTTGGTTGCCAC
>SPLB01000006.1 GCA_004566265.1 Paracoccaceae bacterium
CTTGTCAGCGATAACATTTTGGAAGTTGCACCACGGATCGAAGGTGCCGCGTTCGAGGCCAAGGATGCGTCTTGCGATTTGGCAGGCCCTCCCTTTGTAAATCCGCCTTTTCTTCTTGAAGCCACTCTGTCGTTTGGTCGGCCACAGGTCGCCCCGCGGGCAGAGGCGCAGCTGGCTTTGGCAGAACACTCAAGCGCCCTTTGTCGCCGCGCACGCAAACCGTTGCCTGCCCCGAAATTGGGCGTTTGGTTGAGTTTGCCCTGTTCTTGTGCTGCATTATAGGCAGAACTCTTTGCACTCTCCCAACCAGCGCCTAAGCTTTAAGCATACGGAACAACCAGAGGTCCTGCACATGGGGCGCCTGATCGTCGTCAGTGACCTCGATGGGACACTGATGGACCATAAGACATACGAATATTCCCCTACACTTCCGGCGATTGCCCGGCTGAAGCAACGCGGTGGGCTGCTCGTTCTGGCAAGCTCCAAAACGGCGCGGGAAATGGTCCCTTTGTACAACGTGCTGGATCTGTACCCTGCCCCAATGATTGTTGAAAACGGTGCGGCCCTTGTACGGGCGACACAGCTGTCCGTTTCCCCTGCAGAGGAAACGGACAGCTATCAAAAGATACGCCTTGTGCTCTCAAAGCTGCGCGCGCCGTTTCGCGGCTTTGGCGATATGACCGTCGCAGAGGTCAGCGCGGCAACGGGCTTGACCATCGAAGCCGCTGCGCTGGCCAAAGCGCGCCAGTTCACCGAACCCGGTCTGTGGCAGGGCTCGCGGGACGAACGACGCATTTTTGAGGCAAGGCTCGCGGACTATGGACTCGTTGCGCAACAGGGCGGGCGCTTCCTAACGCTCTCCTTTGGCGGCACCAAGGCCGGTCAGATGGCACAAGTGCTGCAAGAGCATGGCCCTGCGACCACGATCGCTCTGGGCGATGCTCCAAATGATGCGGAGATGATCGCAAGAGCCGATTTTGGTGTGGTGATCCGCAATGATCATGGCCCCGGCCTGCCCGCCTTTAACTGCGAAGACCGTATCCTACGTCCAAATGCGCCCGGCCCGAACGGCTGGGCCGAAGCAATGACCCACCTGCTTGACCAAATCCCGACAGACAAAGGAGCGTGTCATGGCTGACTTTCACCAGAACGGCAATATCGCCCAGTTTCACAACCTCCGTACCCGCTCTTTGGAAGAGCTGGAATATGAACTCACCACCTTTGCGCAGACGCGCAAAATCTCTTTGATCCTGCCATGTCTTTATTCCGAGCTAGAAGGGCCTGCCTTGCGCAACATCCTTCAGGAGGTCGCGCAAGTTCCCTATCTCAATCACATTGTGATTGGCCTTGATCGCGCCACCGAAGCGGAGTTCCGCCACGCACGTGAGTTTTTTTCGGTTCTTCCACAGCCACATACGGTTGTCTGGAACGACAGCCCACGCATGCAGGCCGTCGGGGAGAGGCTGGCGCTGAAAGGCCTTGCACCTCAGGAACCCGGAAAAGGCAAAAACGTCTGGTCCTGTATTGGCTTCTTGCTGGCCTGCGCAGACAGTTCCGTGGTGGCCCTGCATGATTGCGACATCACCACCTATTCCAAGGAGATGTTAGCCCGGCTGGTGTATCCCGTGGCCCACCCCGGCTTTTCCTACCAGCTGTCCAAGGGGTTTTATGCGCGCATAGGATCGGGCAAGTTGAATGGCCGGGTCTCGCGACTTTTGGTGAGCCCGCTGTTGATTGCGCTGAAACGGACCATCGGCGACCGCGATTACCTCGATTACCTGCGGTCTTTCCGGTACCCGTTGTCCGGCGAAATGGCGATGCGCACACCGCTGCTGGCGGATCTGCGCATCCCCTCCGACTGGGGACTGGAGATCGGTGTCCTCTCTGAGGCGTGGCGCAATCTGGGTCGCAAGGCAGTCTGTCAGGTCGAAATCGCCGACAATTATGACCACAAGCACCAGGGCGTCAGCGAAGAGGACGCCGCAACGGGGCTAAACCGCATGTCGACGGACATTTGCAAAGCGATTTTCCGCAAACTTGCCGCCGATGGCACGGTCTTTACCCCCAATGTCTTTCGCACGCTGAAAGCCACCTACTATCGGTCGGCCCTTGATCTTCTCGAAGCATATGACCATGACGCGGTGATGAACGGGTTGAACATGGATCGCCACAGCGAAGAAAAGCTGATTGAGCTGTTTGCCAACAACATTGTCACCGCGGGTCAGGTGTTTCTGGAAAAACCGCACGAAACCCCTTTCATCCCGAACTGGAATCGCGTCCATGCCGCAGATCCCAGCCTGCTGGGGGATCTGAAAGCGGCAGCTGCTGCGGATGAGGCAGAGTTTCAGGCCGCGAGGACCACTGCGAACTAGCGCAGGTGCGCCTGCTCAAAAAAGAACCGCCTCACGATTATGCGGCGGACATGACATTACTGTTGCGGGGCGTTTGTGATCCAACGGCACTGATAAGGGGCAAGCAAGATATCCCCCTGCCTAACGGGTTCCCCACTCAAAAGGTCATGCCAGGCCTCACCTTCGATCAGGTTCAGGCTGGATCGGGGAAGATCCACTTCATCGGCGCACACATTATGCAATGCAAAGATCGACTGGCTGCGATCCAAGGATTGACGCCAAAGCCCCAAGACACGGCTGTCGGTGGACAAGGTGAACTGGGTGCTGTTTGGGTGGAACGCAGGCTGTTCTGCCCGTATTCGAAGCCGCTCGGACAAGGCCTTTAAGGCCTGAGCTTGGTCCGTATCTGGGTTCGCAAGGCGTTCCTTCAAGTCGCGATAATCCCAGCGATGGCGGTTGATCGCACGGTTCATTCCGCGCCGCACCACCGCCGCGTGATCGTTTGGCGTGGCCAACAGTGCATGGATATAGAATGCCGGGATCCCCTCGAGGCTCATCGGGATGGTCTGCGAACAGATGAATCGTTCAAATTTAAGGTCTTCCTGCCCCGCATAGGTCTGGCTCATCGCATCAAAGAACGTGCAGTTCAGCTCGTAAGGTGCCTCGCCCCCTTTGGGCAGAGATCGCATTGAAACCAGGCCGCCGCTGGCTTTCAGCACCTCGATCATACGTTCGATTTCAGCCTTGTCCAAAACACCCTCGGCTGGGCGCATACCAATCCCGTCATGGCTGGCGGTGAAATTCAAATACGCACAGCCAAGCGGAGCTGGCGGCATAGACCGCGCCCACGTCTGCAGAGTTTCGGCAGAGCCCGACAGCATGGCGTGTAGGATCAACGGCGGCAGCGGGAAATTATAAACCACATGTGCCTCGTCCCGCGTGCCAAAATAACTGAGGTTCTCGGCGCGCGGCACATTGGTTTCGGTCAGCAGAACAACAGTTTCTTGGGCATAGTCCGCGAGCAGCCGAAGCAGCTGAACAATAGCGTGGGTCTGCGGCAAATGAATCGAATTGGTGCCAACGGTTTTCCAGATATACGCCACTGCGTCCAATCGGATGATCTGCACGCCCTGATCAATGTGAAGCCGGATAATTCGCAAGATCTCCAACAACACTTCAGGATTGCCGAAGTTCAGATCGACCTGATCATGGCTGAAGGTACACCAGACGTGTTTGGTTCCATCTGTTGTTTCTATCGGCTGGAGCAACGGCGTCGTACGCGGGCGAACCACCGCCGACAGATCCTCCTCCGGCGAAGCCTCGAAGAAGAATTTATCATAAGGGGCCTGCCCCTGACGGTAGGCAATAAACCACGGGCTTTGCGAGGACACGTGATTTAAAACCATGTCGGACATCAAGTGAAAAGCCCCCCCAATGCGGCGGATATCGGCCCAATCGCCAAGCTCCGGGTTCACTTTGCGATAGTCAGTCACCGCGAACCCATCGTCCGAGGTGTAGGGAAAGAACGGCAGGATGTGCACGCCATTCACAACCCCATCCATATGAGTGAGCAAAAAATCATGGAGCAGATCCAGCGGCTTGTGCATACCGTCAACGAAGGAATTCCCATAGGTGATCAACAGTGCGTCCCGCTCTGACCAGAGCGAATTCCCTGGTTCACGTGGGGCTTTGCGCCTGCTAAGCCCTCCCGGCCAGAACGCTTTGACCACTTTGCTGCCGAGGATCTCCGCATCCTGCTCCGGATAGATCCGAGACAAAAGCCGCGCCAGCCGCGCTCCGAAGTCTGTCGTGTTTGGCGCCATTATCTTACGTCCCTTCGTTCCGCTTTTGAAAGTGAGCCTGAGGCCAATGCTAGGCGCACCTCCGCCAGCCGGTCCAGAAACCGCCTCGCCGGTGGCCCAAAAAACCACACTCCGCCCAAAATTCGGGCTGTTCTTGAAGCGGATCGGAAACTTCGCCCCGTAATGCCAGCATGAAACCATGCGAACCATCGCCCCAAAGGAAATTTGCCCTCACCCACGACCTTGAACTTTAGCGTCGTTAGCGTTAACGTTAGCGCCGAGAATTTTGGGCGCCCGTTGCTTCTCGCGACGCCTTTAAACCGGAAAAACCGGAGAGACCGTATGACCTTGAAAATCGCTATCAACGGATTCGGCCGCATCGGCCGCAATGTGCTTCGCGCGCTGATTGAACATGACATAGCCGACATCGACGTTGTTGCTATCAACGATTTGGCCCCGCCTTCAACACAGGTTCACTTGCTGAAATACGACAGTGTCCATGGCCGCCTAAACGCGGATGTCAGCGTCGAAGGGGACGTGCTGAAAGTGGGCCGTCACGAGATCCGTCTGACCGCAATCCGCACCCCCGAAGAGCTGCCCTGGTCTGACGTGGATATCGCATATGAATGCACAGGCCTCTTCACCAAGCGCGATGCAGCGGCCCGCCATCTAGAAAACGGCTCCAAGCGCGTTCTGATCTCGGCGCCGGGCACCGACGTGGACCGCACCGTGGTCTTCGGCGTGAACAATGCAGAGCTGACTGCCGAAGACGTGATTGTGTCGAACGCCTCCTGCACCACCAACTGCCTCGCACCAGTGGCCAAAGTACTGGATGCCGCCTTCGGCATCAAAACCGGTTATATGACCACCATCCACGCGTATACTGGGGATCAGCCGTCCCACGACACGGCACATAAGGATCTGTACAGAGCCCGCGCAGCGGCCATGTCGATGATCCCGACCTCCACCGGAGCGGCCCGCGCCGTCAGCCTGGTTTTGCCGCAGCTTAAAGGCAAACTAGACGGGTCCGCCATCCGCGTTCCGACACCGAATGTATCGGTTGTGGATCTGACTTTTGTTCCCGAACGCGATGCAACCGTAGAAGGCATAAACGCAGCCATTGCCGAAGCCGCCGCTGGTCCGCTCGCAGGTGTTCTGGGCTATGAAGAAGCGCCACTGGTATCTATTGACTTCAACCACGACAGCCGCTCTTCCATTTTTGCCGCACCGCAGACTTCTGTGACATCCGAAGGTCTGGTCCGCGTGGTCAGCTGGTATGACAACGAATGGGGCTTTTCCAACCGTATGATTGACACCGGTCGTGCCATAGGAAATTTCATGTAACACAGTCTATATAAAATTAAAAAGGGCCGCTCTGATCGAGCGGCCTTTTCGTTTAGTGATGACTGCTGGGGCGTGCGAAGCTGCACCGCGCGAAGGTCAAATCCGGAAAATCGGTTGCAAAAGACGCGGCACAAACGACCGAAACCTCAACGCCGCATCGGTTGCGGCGAGACAAATGCACGGCTCCCCCTCTTCGGCGATTGGTTCATGCACCAATTCACCATCGGCGACTTCGATATCGCCGACCCCAAAGCGGCCTGTTTCATCACAAAACGCCCCCTGAAGCACAAGTGTAAGCTCAAGCCCGTTGTGCCCATGGTCTGGCACGGCCTGACCACCGGGAATATAAAGAAGACGGGCAGAACCGTCTTCATCACGATTGAGGATCATCTGTCGCACACCAAGGCCCAATGACGTCCAGCGCGGCGGCAGGCCACCGAGCGCTTGCATTATCGGTTCCGGGAAAATCCCGCTGGCGCGAATTTGAGGTGCATCGACGGCCGGCATGTCCAGCTTATCAAACACCGCGGCGCGAGCCCGATTTGACACTGCCTCTGAAGTGGCGCTATCCAGCAACGCCCCTCCAACCGCTTGATGCGCCCCAAGACGTGCACGACAATCGTCACACATGGAAACATGTGCCGCCACGACCAGAGAGTAAGCCTGACCCAATGTGCCATTCGCATAAGCGATCAACAGTTCATCCGGGATATGATGTGTGATCGAGTTCATTTACCCGAGAGTTCCTTTAATTCGTGGCGAAGCTTTTCCAGCCCCAGCCGAATACGTGACTTAATCGTGCCAAGCGGCAGACCGGTTTTTGCCTGGATCTCAGCATGGGTGAGGTCGCCGAGGTAGGCATGTTCGACCATTTCTCGCTGCGACGGTTTCAGCTGATTCAACGCTTGGCGAAGCGCGCGGCTTTCTTGATCTAAAGCCACCATCTGCGCCGCATCAGGTATGCTTTCCTCTGGCGCTTTGAGCGCCTCGGGGAGCGGTCGGTTCACCTTGCGCAGCACATCAATTTGTCGGTTGCGAGCGATTTGATAGATCCAAGCAGACACCTGCGCGCGCTCTGGATCAAATTGATGTGCCTTGCGCCACAGCGTCAACATCACATCCTGTACAATGTCTTCGGCCAAGGCATGGGACAGACCGCTTTTGCACAAAACGCCCTTCAGACGTGGGCCGAAATGGTCAAAAAGATGTCCAAAGGACGCTTTACAACGTTTGTCCCGCACGGCCAGCATCCAAGTGGTTTGGTCGCTCAGTTCAGGCGCATTGTGCGTCTCCGCACCAATGGTCTTTGAAACACCTTTTAGATCCGTGTCATTGCGCACAGCTTTCTCCTGACGCACGCTGATCAAACCGCCTGTGCGCTGCTTCAGCCTAACGAGCTCATCTGACAACTCAAGGTCTGATATGACGTCCATCTGTACCATGGCTCAATTACGTGCGTCGCGTTCGAGTGGATCACATTTTTTCGAAGCGTATC
>SPLB01000219.1 GCA_004566265.1 Paracoccaceae bacterium
TAATGACCTGCGCGAAAGCGGCAATCCTCTCTACGGCTCAGCTGGGGCCACTTCACTGATCACAATTCTTCTGGTGGTGATCTTGATGATGCCGGTGCTCATTCGCACTTGGCGCGACTTTACCCGCAAATCTCACTGAGGACAGAAATATGGCGACCAAAGCACAATCTCGCATGAACCCGCTTAAACTGTTCTCTTTCACGATGGTGGCCTTCTGGCTCATCCTGGCAGCCTTTCCCTTCCTTTGGACGTTCTGGGGTAGTTTTAAAGTCCAAGCCGACTTTCTCTCGAAAGCGGATTGGATGAACGCCGTCACCGGCACAAACACTATAGAGCAAACCGGTGGCGCCTTTACCGGCCAGGGTTATCATGGTGCATGGGTACAAGAGGACTTTTGGTTCAATTTCAAGAACACTGGAATTGTGGTCTTCTTCACCGTGGTGATTTCTTTGACCTTTGGCACCTTGGGAGGCTACGCGCTTGCCCGTTCAGGTTTCAAATATGCGTTCTGGATCCTAATGGCTGCCCTGGTCTTTCGCGCAATGCCGCATATCACGCTGGTTTCCGGCTACTTGCTCTGGTTTTTCGAATGGAATATCTGGGGTGTCTTGCCGACCACCATCATTGTGCTTGTTGCGATCAACCAGCCGTTTACGCTTTGGATGTTGCATTCCTTTTTCAAGAACATCCCCAAAGACATGGACGAAAGCGCCATGGTCGACGGCTGTACGCGCTTCCAAGCCTTCTGGCATGTAATCGTTCCGGTGATGTGGCCCGGCGTTATCACCACCGGTCTGTTCTCTTTCCTGCTTGCATACAACGATTTTACCGTCGCGGTGATGCTGCTTAGCGAAGAGAACGAGACAATCATCCCAGCAATCAACAGTTTCATGGGCACAACTCAGGTCGAAGGCAAAGTTATGTATGCCGTGTCCGCCGTTGTGTCCGCCACCGCGCCTCTTTTTGTCCTAATCCTGTTCTTCCAGCGCCAGATCGTGTCGGGCCTGACAGCAGGAGCGGTCAAAGGCTAACAAGAACAAAGGACTATAGGTCGTTGACCGACACTCACACTACCAATAAAGCGACCATTGCGCCGATGCGAAGCGCAATGGTCGATTTCGACCCCGACAATGTTCGTAAGGCTCTACGCGAGCTTATTGCGGAAGATGCGGTGGTCCACATGCCTCACCCTTTTGGCGACCTGCTTGGGCCGGATGCACTTTATGACACGTGCTATGCGCCCCTTTTGGCTGCTATGCCTGATCTAGAGCGACGTGACTGGATTGTCATGTCGGGTCCTACAGAGCGTGGCGAAGACTGGGTTGGCTGTGGTGGCCACTATGTCGGTACATTCGTGGCACCGTGGTTGGATATCCCGCCCACTGGCCACCTTACGCACATGCGCTTTCACGAATTTTACCGACTGGTCGACGGGAAGGTCGTGGAAATTCAAACCCTCTGGGATATTCCAGAGGTGATGATACAAGCCAACGCTTGGCCCATGGTTCCTTCACTTGGCCTTGAGTTTTGTATTCCGGGTCCGGCGACCAATGATGGTATCGTGCCCGGGCCAAGAGACGAAGAGCGCTCCCAGAGCTCGTGCGACCATATTGTTTCAATGCTGGCGCATATGAAGAAACACCCCAGACTGGGTGGTCCTGAAGTCATGGAAATGCCGCGTTTCTGGAGTGATCGCGTGAACTGGTATGGGCCCGCCGGTATTGGCACGGCTCGCGGCATTGCAGGGTTCCGCAACTGGCACCAAATCCCCTTCGTCAACGGTATGCCTGACCGTGGTAAATACGTGGATGAGATTAAGTATCACTTCTTTGGTGACGGGGATTATGCTGCGGTTACCGGCTGGCCAAATATGATCCAGACCATCACCAACGATGGCTGGTTGGGCATTGCACCATCCGGTCAGCGCATCACAATGAGGTCACTTGATTTTTGGCGCGTCGAAAATGGAAAGATCCGTGAAAACTGGGTCATGGTCGATCTGCTGGACGCATACAGACAAATCGGTGTCGATGTGTTCGCGCGCTTGCGCGAATTTAATAAAGTTCGCGTGCCGGGCCGGTTGCCTTTCCCCATCGGTGACAAGTAATGAATTTCGAGTGGAGTATAACCCGTGAAGGGATTTGATCCTAAATTCGTGGATTTTCCAGACTACATCATCGGTATCACGAAAGAGTTGTGGGAAGATCGGCAAATCGCCAAACTGCATGATTACTATGGCCCTGAAATTGTGGTGCGGTCTCCGGCTTCGGTGGTTGTCGGCAACAAGGATGTCATTGCGGCGACCATGGCCACACTCGCAGAGTTCCCAGACCGCACATTGCTGGGCGAGGACGTCATCTGGTGTGGCACGCCGGAGGACGGTTTGCTTTCGTCGCACCGGCTGCTGTCGACTGCAACGCATACACATGCGGGTGTCTACGGTCCCCCGACCGGCGTAAAGTTGCAGTATCGCATTATCGCGGACTGCCACGCGATCAACAATCAGATCAATGACGAGTGGCTGATCCGCGACCAGGGTGCAATCGTCAGACAGCTGGGTATCGATCCAAAGGACTATGCGCGCGACCTGATTGCGCGCGAGGGTGGACCGGAATCTTGCGTCAAGCCCTACACACCAGCAAATGATGTTGTTGGCCCCTACTCGGGAACTGGCAACGACAGTGTATGGGGCACGCGTTTGAAGACGCTGCTTACGCGTCTGATGAATGCTGAATTCGAAGCAATTACTGAAGAATATGATCGTGCCGCGCAACTGGAGTATCCAGGCGGAGTTCGGTCAGTGAGCTTCGAGGGCGCAGATCAGTTTTGGATGGGTCTACGCGCCAGCTTCCCAAGAGCTGAGTTCAAAGTACACCATGTCATTGGACGCGACGACCCAAGGCTGCCACCCCGTGCAGCTGTGAGGTGGACGCTGCACGGAAAACACGATGGATACGGCACCTTCGGTGAGCCGACCGGCGCTGAAGTGTTCATTATGGGGGCAACTCATGCGGAGTATGGTGAGCTGATCACAGGTTCGCCCAAGCTTCGCAGAGAATGGACGCTTTATGATGAGACAGCGGTCTGGAAACAGATCCTTCTGCAGACAGAGAGTGTCTAAGGCACGTTATGCCAGACGACGCCGCCGATCGGAAGCAGTGCTAGCGAAATGCTCAATAGACCCGCGTCGTTGACCTGACCAAAAGGTCCACGACAAACCCAAATAAAGCCTGCGCTTTTTTTCATTCCAGCACTGGGCACGGAATGAGAACGGCGCGGGCAAATTTTTATGCTTGGTGCTACCCCTGAGAACGGCGTAAAATCAGATCATGGGTAATTTTGACCTATAATACGTCAGTGGATAAACCGGCTATGCCTCTTAACCAGCGGAAAAACTGAACCGAGCGCGTTTTTGCCTGTTGTTCTTCGGAGATCTCGAGCCAGTATCCATTGGGTCCCACAACAGTTGTTGGTGAGAGTTGCACGAGACTGCCTGCGCCGAGTTCAAATTCTATCATGTTGCGGTCTACAATCGCCACGCCAACCGAATTTTTGGCCGCCTGGATGGCGAGGTCCAATGTTGCGAATTCCATTGATGTGCCGCTGGGCACATTTGGGTTGTCGGGCTCTAATTCCAACCAATCGTCCCAAAGTGGAAAGCGCACGCTTTTGTCAAAAACATGTAAGCGGCAGCTGGCGCGCATGGCTTCTGGGTCGGAACAGAGACTCCGTGAGCAGACTGCAATGTGCTGTTCCAACAACAACTGTACATGCTCTGACCCGGGCGTTGGATGTGTGCCGAAACGCACGACGCAGTCCATTCGGATGTCAGGCCATGATTCGGTGTGGACCGCCAACTCAACGCCGGGAAATTTGTGCGGATAAGACGACAACCTCCGGGTCAGCCAACGGGCGGCCAAAGTAGGAGGGGCCTGCAGGTGTATTTTGGGCCGTTGCAGCGCACCGGCGGCCTCGTCAACCGCATTTTCCAGAAGTCCAAAGGTCTCAAAAACGCGCTGATGAAAGACCCGCCCTTCCTCGGTAAGCGTGATCCGATTGCCAACGCGATAAAACAGCTTCAAATCCAATGTATCTTCGAGCGCTTTTATCTGCCGACTGACAGCGCTTTGGGTGACGCCAAGTTGCTCGGCTGCAGCAGTGACGCTGAGGCAATTGCCGACGACGGAAAATGCTCTTAGCGATGTGAGACTTGGTGCGTTTTTCATGGCTTCGATACTTTGGCTACTGTGGAAAATTGCCATAAAGGCTTATCGCAGGCCATCACTTCATCATTACAAAAACGAATGTCTATTCCTTTTTGTAATTTGCGCAAGCTGAACACTTGCCGCAAGCTCTTTAGCGGAAAACAAGTATATGCGGGGAGTGAAGTCTGTGACTGTACTGCAATCAGAGATCATTTGTCTTGGCCCGTCGTTTCGACCAAGGACTAAAATAGCGTCAATAAAACAAAGACAGAAAGGGGCATTCTCTGCTGCGACGCAGGCAGGACCCGCGTGGCCTATTGGCCGTCCATCGAGCCATGCTTCATACCGAAATCCTGTCTGAGGACCTGTATGCCGCACCGTATATTGTCATCCGCCAACGTATCCGCCATCAGTGAGGTTCTTGTCTGCGAATTGACGGAACCTTGCGGCGCCGAAGCGTCATTCTTTCAACTCATGGCAACGGAGGTGGACGTACGGATATGACCATCCGTGAACGGGTGGGCAAACCTACAAACCGTTCGGACTGCAGAATGGTTTCAAATTATCCCCCACCATTACATCCAAATACCAACTCCAGGCGTATTCGCGTCACGAGCTGGGTTCTATCTGAGATAGGTAACATCAATGGTCGTGCCGGACTTTTCAGGTTTTAAATGGCGTGCAGAACCCCGCTGATATCCACATCCAAGGCCGTATCGGCCCTGGATCTCTCTATTTCCACCCTTAACCCCTAGAAGGTACGTAAAATGAACACGCACTACCGGGATCAACGTAAGATCGACCCAAGCCAGGGCAAACACCTAGCGGACGGGACTGAAAACAACGGCAACCGGGTTGAGATCGGACCGACCGCACTTGCACATGCGGAGTGGCGCGAGGCCGGTCTTGCATTGCCCGATTTGGCCGAAATGAGAAAAGCGCGCCATCAGCGCCTGACCGACGCGATCGTTGAACGTGGCTACGGCGGTCTGTTGATGTTCGACCCCCTGAACATCCGCTATGCGACCGACACGACCAATATGCAGTTGTGGAACACGCACAATCCGTTCCGCGCCTGCCTCCTGTGCGCTGACGGCTACATGGTGATCTGGGATTATAAAAACGCCCCGTTCCTCGCGGAGTATAACCCGCTTGTGCGCGAAAGCCGCTCTGGCGCTGACATGTTCTATTTCGCACGCGGCGACCGAATCGGTCCAGCCGCTGAAGCTTTTGCAGCGGAAATCGCGGATTTGCTGGCCACGCATGCACCCGGACATACGCAAATTGGTATCGACAAAATTCAGCCGGCTGGTCTTGACGCGATTCGTCGTGCTGGACTTGAGTATAGGGATGGAGAGGAAGTCACTGAGAGAACGCGCGGCATCAAAACAGAGCACGAACTGCGGGCAATGCGTTGCGCCATTCACTCCTGTGAGCGCGCAATGGCAGCCATGGAGGACTTTGCACGCACCGAAATCCCGAATGGGGGGGTGACTGAGGATGATGTCTGGGCTGTTCTGCACGCCGAAAATATCAAACGCGGCGGCGAATGGATTGAAACGCGCCTGCTAACGTCTGGGCCACGTACAAACCCCTGGTTCCAAGAGTGCGGCCCAAGAATCATCTCTGAGAATGAAATTCTTGCCTTCGACACGGATCTCATTGGCCCCTATGGGATTTGCGCCGACCTGAGCCGCACTTGGTGGATTGGCGATGATAAGGCCCCTGTGCACATGCGCGAAAGCTACGCCGAAGCCGTCGAGCACATCCGGTATAATACGGAGTTGCTGCGCCCGGGACTTCATATGTCTGACCTGACGAAGTCGTTGCACGTGCTGCAGGACAAGTATCAAGCGCTGAAATACTCTTCGCCGATGCATGGAGTTGGGATGTGTGACGAATGGCCCTTGATTGCATACCCGGATCGACTGGTCGACGGAGCCTTTGATGCGGTCTTGGAACCAGGGCTCACCTTGTGTGTAGAGGCGCTTGTGGGTGAGGTTGGTGGCGACCACATGGTGAAACTTGAGGACCAGGGCGCGGTTACCGAAGACGGATATGAAACGTTCTCCAAATATCCTTTGGACGACCGCTTTAGTCTTTAGTCGAGATTGCTCTTCATCTTTAGTTTACAAACACCGTCGGCGGTCTGTAAGGTTGCCGACGTATAAATTAAATAATCAGGGAGAAGATTAAATGAAACCACCATTAGGGGAACTGGATATCCCAGTTTCAGAAACCGGGTTCTATGCCGGGTTTTCAAAAATTGTCGCTGTTGGCGCTAAGCTCCTTGTCACCGCGTTGATCGTATGGGCCGTCGCGTTTCCAGAGAGCGCTGCGTCAGCGCTGGGATCCCTGAACACGCTCATTCTCGGTGTATTTAATTACTGGTACATCTACGCAGTAGCCTTCTTCCTCGTGCTTTGCCTGGTGCTGGCACTGTTACCTGTGTCTGGTCGCTTGCGGTTGGGATTGGACGACGAAAAGCCTGA
>SPLB01000035.1 GCA_004566265.1 Paracoccaceae bacterium
TCAGTTTTTCTATCTCGTCAGTTTTGCGCGCGATCTCTACGTCTTGTTGCGGCGCAAAAAGCACATGAGCGACATTCTTGTTCAGTTGTACGGATGGGGTTTGTTTTTTCGGTCTCGCCCCGTTTGGGGGCATCATTTGCATCCTGCAGGCGGACAGCCCTTCCACTGGGACAGATTTGCTGTGGAGTTTTCTCATGTCTAGCATCGCGATTAAGGCAATTCGCAAACACTGCATGAAAGTCGTCTTTGAGCCTTATTTGCCAGTCGAACAGGGCGCGCGGCTTGCTGTCGAGCGCGCCTTGGGCTAGACGCTCGGGCGATACCAACCACCCGCGAGGAGGCCACAATGGCCAAAGCCAAGAAACAGCCCCGCCCCAAGGCAGTGACACCCAAGGGTTTCCGTGACTATTTTGGTGAAGAGGTGACCCAGCGCAGCCATATGCTGGGTCAGATCGCGGACGTATATCATCATTACGGTTTTGACGCACTTGAGTCCTCCGCCGTTGAGACGGTGGACGCTCTTGGCAAGTTCCTCCCGGACGTAGATCGCCCGAATGAAGGCGTGTTCGCCTGGCAGGAAGCCGATGAGAATGAAGGGGGCGACTGGATGGCGCTGCGGTATGACCTCACCGCGCCCTTGGCCCGTGTTTACGCGCAGCACCGCAATGACCTGCCCAGCCCTTATCGCCGCTATGCGATGGGCCCTGTCTGGCGCAATGAGAAACCAGGTCCCGGCCGCTATCGCCAGTTCTATCAATGCGATGCTGACACTGTTGGAACCGCATCCATGGCGGCAGATGCAGAGATCTGCATGATGCTGTCGGACACGCTTCAGCGCGTTGGAATTCCACGCGGCGACTATCTGGTGCGCGTGAACAACCGCAAGGTTCTAAATGGTGTGCTCGAGGCAATGGGGCTGGCCGAAGACGATCCCAAGCGGGACGACGTGCTGCGGACGATCGACAAGTTCGACAAAGTCGGTGAGGCTGGCGTGCGCCAGTTGCTGACCAAGGGGCGTTTGGACGCCTCTGGTGCCTTTATCGACGGTGTTGGCCTTGCCGATTCGCAGGCCGATCCGGTGATTGCGTTTCTCACGTCCAAAGCGGCGGATGTCGCCGGCACCATAGCGAACCTGCACAATGCGGTCGGCGACAGCAAAGTGGGTGTCGAAGGCATCGACGAATTGGAACAGATCGGCGCGCTTTTGGCCGCTGGCGGCTATGGCGACGATCAGGTGCTGATCGACCCGTCCATTGTACGCGGTCTGGGATATTACACTGGCCCCGTGTTTGAGGCCGAACTGACGTTTGAGATTCTGGATGAAAAAGGGCACAAGCGGCAGTTTGGCTCTGTGTCGGGTGGCGGTCGCTATGACGGTCTGGTCAAGCGTTTCACTGGTCAAGAAGTGCCCGCCGTGGGTGTGTCTATTGGAGTTGACCGTCTGCTGGCGGCCTTGCGCGAAAAGGGCCGTCTGGCTGCGACCCCCGTCGGCCCGGTGGTTGTTACCGTCATGGATCGCGCGCGTATGGCGGACTATCAGGCGATGGTTGCTGAATTGCGCAAAGCGGGCATTCGCGCAGAGGTATACCTCGGCAATCCCAAGAATTTTGGAAACCAGCTGAAATACGCAGACAAGCGCAACTCTCCGATCGCGGTTATTGAAGGCGGCGAAGAAAAAGAGCGCGGCGTGGTGCAGATCAAGGATCTGATCCTTGGCGCAAAAATCGCCGAAAGCGCGACGCTGGAAGAGTGGAAAGAACGCCCGAGCCAGCTCGAGGTGGCCCGCGGTGATCTGGTGGCCAAGGTGCACGAAATCCTCAAGAGCCAGGAGGGCTGAGGTATGACAAGGTCTGATATTTTTGCGCGCGCGGCTCTGCTGCGACAGCGCTTTGAAATCGCGGGCGGGCAGGTGGTGGAAACCCCCATGCTGCAGCCCGCGGCCACATTGCTGGATCTGTATGGCGAAGACATCCGTGCCCGCGCCTATGTGACCTCAGACGCCCTGCGCGGTGAGCAGATGCTGCGCCCGGACTTCACTGTGCCAGTGGTTCAGCAGCATATGGCTGACGGTGCTGAGCCTGCGCGTTACACCTATGCGGGCGAAGTGTTCCGCCGTCAGGAACATGACCCGGATCGCTCCAATGAATATGTACAGGTCGGTTATGAGGTCTTTGACCGTACAGATGCCGCTGAGGCCGACGCAGAGGTCTTCGCCCTGTTTCAACTGCAACTTCGCGGCCTGCCGCTGCGTGCGGCAACAGGGGACATTGGCATTTTGATGGCTGCGGTGGACGGGCTGTCCACAACCGCGATGCGCAAATCTGCGCTGCGGCGTCATATCTGGCGCCCGCGTCGCTTCCGCGCGCTGCTTGATCGCTTCGCCGGGCGTGTTGATGTGCCCGAAAGCCGCAAGGCGCTGCTCGCAGGTGAGGTCGACACCTCGGCTCCTGTAATCGGCAAGCGCCGCAGGGCGGAGGTAGAGGCACGTATTGCGGCGCTGAAAGCCGATGCGGTTGTTGCGCCGATTGCGGACCACGAGCTCAACGCGCTGGAAACCCTCATGGCGGTGCGTGAAACGCTTCCGTTTGCGCTTGAGCATATGCGCGACATTGCGGTGGATTTGCCGTCGATCCTGCCGGCGCTGGAACGGCTGCAAGCCCGTGTCGCGGCCCTGCGGGCACGTGGCATTGATGTGGATTCTCTGGATTTCGAGGCCGCATACGGTCGCACGTCCATGGAATATTACGACGGGTTTGTCTTTGGCTTCTACGCCGATCGCCGCCCCGATCTGCCGCCGGTGGCAACCGGTGGTCGTTATGATGCGCTGACGCGTCAACTGGGGCAGGGGGGGGAAATCCCGGCCGTCGGCGGTGTGATCCGCCCGGACCTGATCCTGGCTCTCGAAGCGGAGGAAAACGTATGACCTTGAAGCTTGGTGTGCCGTCCAAGGGGCGGTTGATGGAGAAGACTTTTGTCTGGTTTGCCAAACGCGGTCTGCAGCTCAGTCGCACCGGCTCCGAGCGTGAATATGCCGGTGCCGTAGAGGGGATAGACGGGATCGAGCTGCTGCTGTTGTCTGCGGGTGAAATCCCGCGCGAGCTGGCGTCCGGCAATATCCACCTTGGCGTCACCGGCACCGATCTGGTGCAGGAAAAGCTGGCGCGCTGGGAGCAGGAAGTGGAAGACGTCGCAGAAATGGGCTTTGGCTTTGCCGATCTGATCCTTGCGGTTCCGAACTGCTGGGTCGATGTTGAAACGCTGGAAGATCTGGATGCCGTGGCCGCCGCATTCCGGGCGGAACATGGGCACCGCCTGCGAGTAGCGACAAAATACCACCGTCTCGTGCGTGAATTCCTGACGGATGCCGGCGTTGCCGACTATCAGCTTGTCGACAGCCAGGGAGCGACAGAAGGCACGGTGAAGAATGAGACCGCCGAAATGGTTGCCGACATAACCACAACCGGTGAAACACTGCGGGCAAATCACCTGAAAATCCTTGGTGACGGCCTGGTGCTGAAATCGCAAGCGACGCTCTGGCGCAGCCGTGTTGCGGCCTATTCTCCGGAAGAAAAGTCGACGCTTAGGAAACTGCGGGACAAGCTCGCGGCTTGAGCTGTCCCAAAGTAATGTGCCCGAAGCTCCGTCAGTAAACCCCGGGGCTTTTTCGCTTACAAAATCCCAATGTCAGACAGAGCTTTGGCCAAGGCCTCTGGCATGGGCGTCTCACTCGCGCGGCTTTCGTTCAGATCTGCAGGGCTTTCCTCGGGCTTGAGGTAGCGCCATCCTTGAAACGGACGACGGGGGGCGATTTGTGTGCGATAAATCTTGCGGTCCAGCGCAATCGCGCAGCGGCGGATGCCTGCCTCATCGGTGAGGGGTTGCAAGGAGAGTATTTTTTGCCGACATTGTATCTCGCCTTTGATCACCCAATAGATCGACCCACCAGCCAAAATCTCCGCCTCACGTTTGGGCCACATGCGGGTGATATGCCGCGGCAGACCATCGGCAAAGCGCAGCCGGAATTCGTTTTGCCATTCTTGCAGGCTTTCAACGCTTTCAGAGCCGACGGAGAGTTTGACGAGATTCACAAATTTGGTCACTGGAGTTCCGGACAGTCAGTTAAGTTGTTTTTTTCGAAGTTTAGCGTCTTAGGCGCTGTGGACAAGACGGCCAAACACGTTTGCTTGGTGAACGCACGGTGGCACTTATAACAGACGCGACCGCTTTATGAGTTCCTAGTTCATTATATTTCTATAAAGTGACGGCGATTTCACGAGTGGATTCGCACCACCAGTCCAATTCAAAAACATACGCCCACTTGGGACTTCGGTGCTGCACGCCATATCATTGATCTGCTCCTGATGACTTGTTGTTTCGTGCGCAGATCGCACAGTAAGAAGTATGTTTTCCCAATATCGTCCAGACGCCCGAACTCCTGTCGATCAAATCCAGGGGCTGTGCTGAAGAATGTGATTAATGCGTTTCCGTTTGTTTGTGACGCCCATTCACAGGCGTTGAAGACGTCTCAGCATTCTTCTGGCGTGAAGAGCTCACATATTTGGCCGATGGCTTCGTTGAGCTGATCGAACGTTCCCGCACCGATGCGGCGGAGGTGGGTCGAGTTGTGAGAACGCCCTGGTAAACCGAGGGCTATATTGAGGAAATCTACGGATTTGTAGCACGTCCCAGCCCGATCTCTATCATCACCGATGACGGGATGCGGAGGTGTTTGTGAAACCCAAGCGCTGGCGGGTCACCAATTGTGGATCGTTTTTGCCTCAGCCCGACAGGATAGAGGCGGACCAGGCAACTCGCGACTTTGCAGGCTTCCCACTGCTGATGTCGTCGCAGGAACTGAAACTCTGTATCTCGCGGGCCTGGCAATGAACCTCAAATCTATGTTCGGCGAAATCGATTTGATAGACTTTGCACCGTGCCTCGTCTTTTAGCAGGACCGCAGAAAGCTTGGAATCAATTGGCATATGCGGAGAGGCTGAGCGTACGCAGATCTCGGCGGTTTGGGCTGCGGCATGCCAGTCACTTCGGCCGCGGTAGAGCGGAAGATAGATCCTGCCCGCGGCCTCGGCGCGCAGCACTTCAGCGGCATTTCCGGGGTTCACCCTTCCGTATTTGTGGAGTTGCGGCAGAACAAGAACCGTTGTCGCGAACCGGCACCCGCCAAGATGGGTAGCCTCCCAGATGTCGAATTGGCCGGGGTATGCCTCATCCGCCTTTCTACCCAGCGCGCGGTACGTGTTGAACCCGAACTTTGCGCAGCATAGGTCATGTTTCCCATGGGTACAGCATAACACCAGAGGCGCGGCCAGCTCCGACGAAGCATCCGGTATAGTCCTGCCGTCTTCGATTGCGTCTATAAGGGCAGGCAAGGCTTCCGGTGGTGCATCGAACATGCGTGCAGCCGGAAAAATATAAACGCGGCAGCGCGAGTTATCAGCGGATTTACGGTCAATCAGGTTCACCCTAACGCCGCGGCTTGCAAGCCGGTCAATGGCGGTCCGTAATGCGTCATCCATACCCTTGGCCAAGCGCGGGCTGTGCTGCCAAAGTGCTTTTGGCCATTGTATCAAAACGGTGCTTGGGTTGTGAACACCCCAGCCGGCCA
>SPLB01000036.1 GCA_004566265.1 Paracoccaceae bacterium
GTTGAAGCGCAATCAAGCGCGAGGAAAATGTCCTCACCCAGCTTGTAGCCAGCTTTTTCAACGGCTGTTTTGATGAAGTCCAGCGCAACGCGGGTGGATTCCAACGCCGGGGCAAAGCCACCTTCGTCACCGATGCCCGTGTTGTAGCCTGCGGCGGACAGCTCTTTTTTCAATGTGTGGAACACTTCAGAGCCCATGCGGATCGCTTCGCGGATACTGTCCGCAGAGACCGGCATGATCATAAATTCCTGAATGTCGATCGGGTTGTCTGCGTGCTCACCACCGTTGATGATATTCATCATCGGAACCGGCAGAACGCGGGCAGAGGTGCCGCCGACGTAGCGGAACAGCGGCTGCGCGGTGAAATCGGCCGCCGCTTTGGCGCAGGCCAGCGACACGCCTAGAATGGCGTTTGCGCCCAGACGACTTTTGTTGTCGGTGCCGTCCAGCTCGATCATCGCCGCGTCAATCGCGACCTGTTCGGTCACGTCAAACCCAACCAGCGCATCAGCGATTTCACCATTCACAGCGGCAACCGCTTCCAACACACCTTTGCCCAGATAGCGGGATTTGTCGCCATCGCGTTTCTCCACGGCTTCATGCGCGCCAGTAGAGGCCCCCGAGGGAACCGCCGCACGGCCCATAGTGCCGTCTTCAAGTACAACATCGACCTCAACGGTCGGGTTGCCGCGGCTGTCCAGGATTTCGCGGGCATGGATGTCGATAATAATGCTCATCGGGTTTTGTCCTTCTGTCAGACAAGAATTTTGCCTGTTTCATACCAGCCGATTGTGAAAAGTAAACCTCGTTCGTTAACGCTAACACATACTTTATGGGCGGTTTAGCCCTAACACTTTTGGGAAAGGCGCAGATTGTGTCCTGATGCGACTTTTAGGACACCGCCTCAGCACGCTTTGCGCGTTTCTCACGCTGGGCAATGTGATTTTCACGCAGAAACGTATAAAGCCCGGAACCAATGATCAGCGCCACCCCTGCAAGTGTCATCGCATCTGGGCGTTCCCCAAAGATCAGGATTCCCCCCGCCATTGAAAAAACCAGCCGAGAATAGCGAAAGGGGGTCACGACAGAGGCCTCGGCCAGGCGGGTTGCGGTGACAATGGCGATATAGCCGATGATTGAAAAAAGCGTCACAGCAAACAACAACTGCCAATCCAGAAACGTCGGGCGGATGATGTCAGTGTCATTGACCAAAATCAGACCAATTCCCGCGACCAGCACTGCGCAATAGGCCTGCAAAGAAACAATCCCGGCAGACACTCCGGCCCGCATATGTCGGGTGATGAGGTCGCGCCCGGCAATGCAAATCACCGCCCCCAGCACCAAGAGAACAGATGGATTAAAGGCTTCGAATCCCGGCTGGATGATCATCAGAACCCCAATGAACCCAACCATGATCGCGCTCCAGCGTCGCCAACCCACAGTTTCACCCAGAAACAGCGCAGCCCCCATGGTGATCACAAGAGGAAGCGCCTGAAAGACAGAGGCAACGACAGACAGGTCAACCAGCGCAAGTGCGGTTGAAAAACACATGGCCCCCAGCCCTTCGAACACAGCCCGCGCGACCAGCGCCGGGTGCCATGCCGCCCGGGCCAGAATGCGTTCGCCTTTTAACAGAAGAAAAATCCAGAACAGGGCGCCACCGGACGCACCAAGCAGCACTAGGATCTGGCCGACGGGCATGTGACCCGACAGTTCTTTGATGAAAATATCCTCCACGGTGAAGCCCACCATGGCCAGCAGCATGAACAGAATACCGCGCAGATTTTCCATAAGATCAATCCTTATCCAGACCTTCCGACCCATCGCCGACCCAGCGGCTCAGGTGCAAGCGCAAAGGCGACAAGATGTCGTATTTGGTCATGGTATTTCGTGACGGGGGGCATTCAGGGCTGTGATCGAGCGCTCAAACTCATGCGTCATTCGCCCGTTGATCCGGCGCCTAAGGATCCAATTCGAGGAACACGTACTGCAGCACCGCCGGGCGGCCTGCGCGTATTGCCAACACCTGAGACGCAGGATTTAAATCATTGATTGTACCGATCAAAAGGCGGTCCTTGTCCCGCCCCGTCCGGGTGGCCCAAGCAGACTGCGCGGACGCCGCAAAGCCGTTCCCATTAAACTCTGAGAGCACGATTTCTTCCTCAACAATATCGCCCTCTAACCATTCCACTGATCCGCAGGCGGCGGCAAACAAACCAACGGTTTCCCGCGTGCCATTCAGACCGGCGTCTATTGCGCGAAGGTGCCCTGCATTGTGCCAAAGGCTCAGGTTTTCCGGCGTTGGTACCGTCAAAGCATGGGCGAGATCAGGAGACGTCTGCCGCAGGTCGCTGAACTTCTGCTCAACAATCGCGGATGCTTCCTCTGGCGCTGAAAAGGGAGAGAGAGAGAGTCACACGACCGTCCGCCCCATTCATGTTGCTATAACGCGCAGCATGAATGGTCATGTCCACGCGCGCTTTTGCGGGCAAGGGCACATCTGGTTCTGAAATAAAGCGAAGATCCCGTGGCTTGAACAGCGCCCATTCCCGCGCCACGCATTTTCGAAGCCCGCCCAAATCGTCGAAATCATGGGCGATCACTTCAACAAAGGGATGATCCAGATTTTGCGCAAAAAAGCGAATACCGCCAATCAGCTGTCCGAGGTTTGTCACCACATGACGTTGGTTGTAATCCGCCGTCGCTACCCCTGGCAGGTCCATATGGTCCGAAAATCGGGCAAATCCCGGATCGGTGATCCGGTCAATATGCAGCTGAAACCAATCTTCCACCATTTGCGGGCCACGGGATCCAAACAGCCTGGCCGACAGTTCAATTTGCGGGGCAAGCGACAGCCAATTCTGTACCTTCATGCGGCCTTCCTTCGGCTTAGCCTTTCTTGCGCGGCACGCCGTAGAGCTCCAGCTTATGGCCTTTCAGATCAAAACCCAGCCGCTGGGCAATTTTTTCCTGAAGCGCTTCGATTTCGGGATCACAGAACTCAATGACCTCACCGGTGGACAGGTTGATCAGATGATCATGGTGGTCACGGTCTGCGTCCTCGTAACGGGCCCGACCATCACCGAACTCCAACCGGTCCAAAATACCGGCCTCCTCGAACAGTTTCACCGTGCGATATACAGTCGCCAGAGCGATCCCTGAATCTCGAGCGCTGGCGCGAGCATGAAGCTCCTCCACATCCGGGTGATCGGCGCTGTCCTGCAAGACCTGTGCAATAACCCGGCGTTGATCGGTCATACGCAGACCGCGAGCTTCGCAACGGGCAATGATCGTCTCGGGCATAGGCAGTGGTCCTTTGGGCGACAGAGTTGGGTCTTGTTCATAAAATACGTTTCCCGGCAGGAAAACAGCCATTCGGCGGTTTTTTCACCAAAGTGATGCCGTCTTTGCCATTGACTTTGAACTTGCAGCAGCGCATTTGCCTGTCAGGCATGGACCCCTGCCGCGTGAGCAGAGCGCCCGAAGATATCGATCCGCTCTTGAGACTGGGCTGGTGACACAAGATCGACAATCCAGACGCCCCCAACAAAACGTTGGGTTGGACGGGTGCAAGTGACTATGCCGCGGTTCCCAAAATCACGCGTGGGGCTATCTGGCGCAACCACCCTCCGGCACTCGGCCGCGCGGGCCATAGGTTGTTTGCCCCCACAAACGCACGGTCCATCACAATGGACAGCGCGAAATGGCACTTGTTCGGGTGCCCAATGAGGACGCTGTGACTGAATTTTCGACCATGGAGCTGCCCAAGCATCTCCTCACCCGCCTGCAAAACATGGGCTTTGCAGACCCAACCCCGATCCAGGCCCGCGCCATTCCGCATGCGCTGCAGGGCAAGGACGTTCTGGGTCTGGCGCAGACTGGCACCGGGAAAACCGCAGCTTTTGGTGTCCCTTTGGTGGCGCAGATGCTGTCCTACGGCCGCAAACCTGCCGCTGGCACCGTGCGGGGGCTGATCCTTGCGCCGACCCGAGAGTTGGCCAATCAGATCTCTGAAACCACCAAAGCCCTGACCGAAGGCTCGCCGTTGAAGACCGGGCTTGTGGTGGGCGGTGTTTCCATTAACCCTCAGATCGCGCGCCTGTCGCGTGGCACCGATATTCTGGTCGCCACACCTGGTCGCCTGATTGACATCCTTGACCGCGACGCTCTGGATTTGGGGTCCTGCGATTTCCTCGTGCTGGACGAAGCCGACCAGATGCTGGATCTTGGTTTTATACATGCGCTGCGGAAGATTGCGCTGCTCCTGCCAGAAGAACGCCAGACCATGCTGTTTTCGGCCACTATGCCGAAACAGATGAACGAGATCGCCAGCGCGTATCTGCGCGCGCCTGTGCGGATCGAGGTCACGCCTCCCGGGAAGCCGGCCGCCAAGGTGACTCAATCCGTTCACTTTATAGCCAAAGCCGAAAAGCTAAACTTGCTCAAGGAACTTCTCGCCGGACACAAAGACGAACGCACTTTGGTTTTTGGCCGAACCAAACACGGCATGGAGAAACTCATGCGGGTGCTCGATGGGGCGGGGTTCAAGGCGGCGGCGATCCACGGCAACA
>SPLB01000220.1 GCA_004566265.1 Paracoccaceae bacterium
GCCGATTGGACGGACCGCGCGGGGCGTTTCCGCTCACTTGGGGACGGGCAGATTGATTTTAAGGGTATTTTTTCACGGTTGACCCAATACGGCTTCGACGGCTGGGCCGTTCTGGAATGGGAATGCTGCCTGAAACACCCCGAACAAGGCGCCAAGGAAGGCGCGCCGTTTATTGCGGATCATATTATCCGGAAGACCGATAAAGCCTTTGATGATTTTGCAGGTGGCGAAGCAGACAGTCCCGCCCTGCGCAAGATGTTGGGGTTGCACAATGGCACCGCTTAAACTTGGTATGGTGGGCGGCGGTCAGGGCGCGTTCATCGGCGGTGTTCATCGCATGGCCGCCCGGCTGGATGGGCGTTTTGACCTGGTTGCGGGGGCCTTTGCCTCGTCTCCGGAACGGGCCCATGCTTCGGCTGACGCGCTTGGCGTGCGTTCGGATCGTTCTTATGCGGACTACCGGGAAATGGCCGTTGCAGAGGCCGCGCGTTCAGATGGCATTGATGCGGTTTCGATCGTAACGCCGAACCACCTGCATGGCCCCATCGCAGAGGCCTTCCTTGCGCAGGATATCTCGGTGATCTGCGACAAGCCAATGACGGCCACACGGGAGCAAGCCGATAGCCTTGTCGCGGCGGCCAAAGCCTCAAAAGGGCATTTCTTCCTGACCCATAACTACACGGGTTACCCGATGATCCGTCAGGCGCGCCAGATGGTCCGCGACGGGGCACTTGGGGACATTAGGATCGTCGAAGCCAACTATTTGCAAGACTGGCTGACCGAAGCCGCTGGGGACGATAACAAACAGGCGGCTTGGCGGTCTGACCCAAAGCAGTCTGGGGGCGGGGCCATTGCCGACATTGGCACCCATGCCTACAACCTCGCGTGTTTCGTCGCAGGGTCTCGTGCCCTCTCCCTGAGCGCAACCTTGCTCTCGCATGTGGAGGGGCGCACGGTGGATGATGACGCTCAGATCGCAGTGCAGTTTGAAGGCGGCGCCCGGGGGCGAATTTGGGCAAGCCAAGTCGCAGTCGGCAACGAAAACAATCTGACGCTGGCGATTTACGGGTCTAAGGGGGCCCTGAGATGGGCGCAGGAAACCCCAAATGTTCTTTGGTTTTCGAAATTGGGTGATGTATCACAGATGCTCACCCGGGGCAGCGGTGCCCTGCATCCTGTGGCGGCAGACGTAACACGTTTGCCGCCGGGCCACCCCGAAGGCTACATTGAAGCCTTTGCAACGATCTACAGGGAAGCAGCGGACGTTATGTCTGGCATAGCGCTTGACACGACCATCGGCGTCGAACAGGGTTTAGACGGTGTCCGTTTTGTAACGGCGTGCCAGCATTCGTCGCGCAATGCGGCCGCCTGGATCGATTTGTGATACATCTTGGGGGCAGCCTGTCCGGGTAAAACACCCCGCCGCGGGTGTCACGATCCGCGCAGTACACGTGGTCTCGAAATGCTAGAAGAACGTGCTCCCACCCCGTGAGGTGTCTTGGCTGCGGCGCGGGCCCCTGACGGGCCTTTTCTTTGCCGCAGGGCACAAAGAATGAGATGTGCCAAGGGGGGCGGGGTCCGATTTTAGGGCGGCCTCGCCAGCCGTGCTTCTGGGACACGCTTTGGGCCGCCGCGCGGCGCAGATCGGGCGTCGCTGCCCAGCGTTGCGCAGGCTGCAAAGCTTGCTGGCGGCCGTGTCTTGATTTGAGAGGGATCAATCAGAGAAGCACAGCTTATTGCCATCAAGGTCCCTGACATAGGCGGAGAACTTAGGTCCACGCTGGTTCGGCAGACCCTCGCATGTGCCGCCAAGTGTGATGGCGCGGCCATGCATTTTCTCGACATCCTCTTTCGTTTCCACACAGAAACCAACCATCGTCCCATTTCCGCTTGTGGCAGGTTTCGTGTCGAACGGTATGGCCGTCGCAAACGCAAAGTGCTCGCCCATCCAATAGGTCATGCGATCCGAGGGGGACAGAGCGTGTAACCCAGCCCCCTCGAATAGGGCGTCATAGAAGGTTTTTGAGGCTTGCATATCGTTTGTTCCGAGAACGCAGTAGTTCATTTTCATGGGTGTGCTTCCAGCTCACTTTCTAGATGGGCGCGCAGATCGCCAACCGGATCCGCCGCAAAACCGGTCTATTGAAAAATATGACATTTTACGTCTTATTAGTTGCATGACGCGCACCAACACACCCGAGAGACTTCGGCGGATCGAACTGCTGGCTGTCCAGCTCAAACAGGATGTGCACTGCACGGTCAAAGATCTTGCACAGCAGTTCGGCGTCAGCCCACGTACAATTGCGCGCGACCTGTCTGTTATGCGCGAGCAGGGCATGCAAATCGATGCGGATCGAGGGCGCGGAGGCGGGGTGCGCCTTGACCGGAACTGGGGTGTCGGCAGATTAAACCTGTCTTATGCTGAAGCTGTCGACATGCTGATCAGCATTGCGGTGGCAGAAAAAATGCAATCGCCGATGTTTCTGGCCAGCCTCGGCTCCGTTCGACGGCAGCTGGTGGCCTCATTTTCTCCGGAAAAGCGCGCGCAGATAGAGCAACTCAAGTCGCGGATCATGATTGGGGTCACCGCATCAACATTTGTGCAACTGAGCGCTACTGCGCCTCCACAGCGGGTTGTCCAAACCTTGCATCAGGCTTTTATCAATCAGACCGAGTTGGAGATAAGGTACGAAAGGGAAGACGGGGTCGCGTCTGACCGCAGGATTGCCCCCCACTACCTTTTGCTGAAATATCCTGTTTGGTACGTCGTCGCATTTGATCATCTAA
This sequence comes from Paracoccaceae bacterium, assembly GCA_004566265.1. GTDB lineage: Bacteria > Pseudomonadota > Alphaproteobacteria > Rhodobacterales > Rhodobacteraceae > Epibacterium. The sequence goes on from SPLB01000220.1 coordinate 2,788, forward strand.
GAGAGGAACCACGCATCTTTCGCTGTGACAGGATGCGGGCCGCTCGGAGGACGGAAAAGCCGTTTCGGTTGTTGGCCAAGGACGTGTTCGAACCGTCCGTAATTGCAGACGATCTTTCGCTGTGATGGGGCCGCGCCCTCCAAAAGAAGGTATTCCCGCTTTGCGGGGCGACGCCCATCGGATGATCCTTGCTCCGGGAACGGCGTCGAACCCTTTTGTCCCGGCCTGCAGGCGGAGCCTGGGCGAGATCCGCGTCACGGGCGGCAAGGTGCGGAAACCAGTTTCACCCGCCGCCGCAGGGCGCTAAGGTCGCCAGCGGAACACCATCCCATCCTACTACCTGAGGGGCGAAGGGGCAGACAATGCTGGCAGGCAAACGCATTCTTCTCATTATTGGCGGCGGCATTGCGGCCTATAAATCGTTGGAACTGATCCGGCGCTTGCAGGACGCGGGGGCCTCCGTCAGCCCGGTGTTGACCCGTGCGGGCGAAGAGTTTGTGACACCTCTGTCGGTGTCGGCCCTGTCGGGGACGGCGGTTCACCGCGATCTGTTTGACCTAACGGCGGAGGCAGAGATGGGCCATATCCAGCTGTCGCGCTCCGCTGATCTGGTTGTTGTGGCTCCGGCCACCGCCGATCTGATGGCCAAGATGGCGCAGGGGCTGGCCAATGATCTGGCCTCGACTCTTCTGTTGGCAACCGACACGCAGGTGATGGTGGCACCTGCTATGAATGTGCGCATGTGGGACCATCCGGCGACCCAGCGCAATTTGGCCACCCTGCGTGCCGACGGGGTCAAGGTCATTGGCCCCAATGAGGGCGGCATGGCCTGCGGTGAGTTTGGCCCCGGACGCCTGTCGGAACCGGATGAGATTGTGGCCGCCGTGGAACGGCAGCTCGCCGATGGGCCGCTCAAGGGCAAGCGCGTGCTGGTGACCTCTGGCCCCACGCATGAACCCATTGACCCGGTGCGCTACATCGCCAACCGCTCGTCCGGGGCGCAGGGGGTGGCGCTGGCCCGTGCTCTTGCGTCGCGCGGGGGCGAGGTGGTCTTTGTCACGGGCCCGGCAAGCGTTGCCCCCCCGGACGGCGTCGAAGTGGTGCCCGTCGAAAGCGCGCACGATATGCTGGCCGCGGTTGAGGCCGCTTTGCCTGTAGATGCGGCGGTCTGTGCGGCGGCTGTGGCAGATTGGCGCGTGACTTCGGCGTCTGATCGGAAACTGAAGAAATCCAAAGATGGGCTGCCGGTGCTGGCGTTTGCGGAAAACCCAGACATTCTGAAAACCATATCGCACCTTGAAGACGGCCGCCCGTCGCTGGTGGTGGGCTTTGCGGCTGAAACCCATGACGTGCTGCAAAACGCCACCGCCAAACGCAAGCGCAAAGGGTGCGACTGGATCGTTGCCAATGATGTGTCCGAGGGCACCGGCATTATGGGGGGGACGGAGAATGCGGTAACGCTGATCTCGGACGCGGGGGCGGAAAGCTGGCCGCGCATGGCCAAATCCGAGGTCGCATCCCAGCTGGCGGATCGAATTGCCGCTGCGCTGGCCAAAGACTGAACAGGGGCTGACCATCGGCGTCCTCGCACCGTCCGTGTTTTGGACAGGCGCTGAATGGCCTGCGCGCCCGCCCGATGTCGCCTGTGTCGACCATAAACGTGGATTGGGCGGGGCTTTGGCGCGGCCTTTTCCGTGCGGAAAAAGACGCAGCGAACCCGCCGCTGCCACCTCTTTTGGGGGCAGTTTGGGACAGGGCCATCACCAAAACACAGCTGTCGGCGGTGATTTCTGGTTCTCAAAGCCAGATGGGCTAAGTGTCCCAATGGTCAGAGTGTGCAAGGCAATTATGCTGCGATTTGCGCTGTGCGGGGCGATCCTGTATGCGCACAACCGACGAGACATTTATGGGTCTGATTTGATCCGCCCAGAGGAGAAGCCAGATGCTGCCAGCCACCCCTGCAATCGAACTTAAGGTGCTGGATGCACGCCTGCACGATTGGGGTTTGCCCTGCTACCAGAGCGATATGGCGGCTGCGGTGGATCTGTTTGCCTGCATAGACGACGCTCTTGAAATCGCGCCGCAAGCGCCTGCAACCTTGGTGCCTTCGGGGCTCGCGCTGGGCATGGGCAATGCGCATATGGCAGCGCTCGTCCTGCCGCGTTCGGGGTTGGGGCATAAAAAAGGTCTGGTGATGGGCAATACGCTTGGCCTGATTGATGCCGACTACATGGGGCAGGTGTTCATTTCGGTCTGGAACCGCAACCCTGCAGGCGCGAATGCGATTGTCATTGAGCCGGGCGAACGCATTGCCCAGATGATGTTTGTGCCCGTGATCCGCCCCGAGGTTCAGGTGGTGGCGGAGTTTTCCATTGAAACCACGCGCGGGGCGGGGGGCTTTGGCTCTACCGGAACCACGCAGACGTAAACCAACAGCCGCAGGAGAGCCCGCGCCATGATCCAGATCCTTGCCCTTGTTGCCCTTGTCTGGTGGGGGGGGCAGCTGTTGCGGTTTTCGCGCGCCGTGCGTCTGTCGCTGTTGGCGCTGCTCTATCTGGCGGTGCTGCTGATCCAGCTGACTTTGCCGGATGGCGCGCCTCTGCGCGAGGCCACCGGGGGCTCTCCCGCCACCTGGTTGATCCTTGCAGGCGTTGTGGTGCTGATTGTCGGCTACTCTGGCGTGCTGCGCCGCCTTCGGGCCCGTGCGCAGCCCCCCGAAGACACAATCAAGACGGAGGACGCTCCGTTATTCAGTGAAACCGAGCTCAACCGCTACGCCCGCCATATCGTTCTGCGTGAACTGGGGGGGCAAGGTCAGAAGCGCCTGAAAGAGGCGCGCGTGCTTGTTATTGGGGCGGGTGGCCTCGGGGCGCCTGCGCTGCAGTATCTGGCAGCGGCGGGCGTGGGCACCATCGGGGTGATTGATGATGACACGGTGGAAAACGGCAATCTGCAGCGTCAGGTGATCCATACGGATGCAGCCATTGGCACGCCTAAGGTGTTTTCGGCTCAGGCCGCGATGGAGGCGCAGAATCCCTATGCCACCGTCCGCCCCTATCACCGCCGTCTGACTGCTGAAATCGCAGCAGAGCTGTTTGCGGAGTATGATCTGATCCTGGATGGCACCGATAATTTTGACACGCGATATCTGGTCAACCGGGCGGCCGTGGCGCGCGGTGTGCCGCTGATTTCCGGCGCGTTGAGCCAATGGGAAGGGCAGGTCTCTGTGTTTGATCCGGCAGAGGGCGCGCCCTGCTACGAATGTATTTTCCCCGAAGCGCCGGCGCCGGGTCTTGCGCCGAGTTGTTCTGAGGCAGGGGTGCTGGGTCCGTTGCCCGGTGTGATTGGCGCCATGATGGCGGTGGAGGCGATCAAAGTGATCACTGGCGCCGGGGCCCCCTTGCGGGGGCAACTGCTGATTTATGACGCGTTTTCTGGTGAAACCCGTAAGATTGCCATGAAACCACGCAGTGATTGCCCTGTTTGTGGGCCACAGGCCGCCGTTGTAGCCCCCACAGGCGCCACAGGCTCTTGACCCGGCGTCGCCTTCGGCGCATGCCAGATGAAGAGTTCTGAAGGAGTGACAGCATGAAGAACGCCATGAAAACCGCCCTGTCCGCTGTGGCGGCACTGACCATTTCCAACCTCAGCACCGCTGCCTTTTCTGCAGACCTGCCGGATCTGGGCGGGCGCGAGGTGGTTATGGCCTCTGAAAACACCTATCCCCCCCTGCAGTTTATTGACAAATCCGGATCGGCTGTGGGTTGGGAATATGACGCCATGACCGAGATCGCCAAACGCATCAATATTAAAGTGGTGTATGAGAACACCTCTTGGGATGCGATGATCCCGGCGATTACAGCTGCGCAGTATGACGTGGCCATGAACGGCATCACCATCCGCGAAGACCGCAAGGAACAGGTCGATTTCTCGCGGTCTTACCTGACCTCGCAGATGCGGATGATCGTGGCGGGCGATGAAACACGCTTTGAGGATGCTGCAGGTTTTGCGGCGGATCCGAACCTGCTGGCGGCGGCGCAGCCAGGCACCACGCCATTTTATGTCACCGTCTATAACGTACTGGATGGCAATGAGGCCAACCCGCGCATCAAACTGTTTGAGACCTTCGGCGCGTCCCTGCAGGCGCTGAGCGTTGGCGATGTGGATCTGGCGCTGTCGGACAGCACGGCGGCCAATGGTGTTGTGGCTGCGTCTAACGGTGAGCTGAAAATTGTGGGCGAACCGCTCGGCACCGAGGACTTTGGGTTCATCTTCCCCAAAGGCTCTGATCTTGTGGCGGGGTTCGATGCGGCGCTTGCTGCGATGGAAGCCGATGGCACGCTGGAGGCGCTCAACAAGAAGTGGTTCCTGGATTATAAAATGGGTCAATAAGACCCCGTGAAATACCAACAGACCCCGGCCGCTGTGGGAACAGCGACCGGGGTTTTTCTGTTTTTGCGACGGGCGGCCAGAACAGGGCGCCAGAGGATGAGACAATGAAAAAGCGCAGCCATACAGGCGACAAAGAAGACTTCCCGTGGTGGCTGGTGGCTGCAGCCGGGATTGGCGTTTACCTTGCGGTGGAGGTCTGGCAAAGCCCGCTTTACAGCCAGATCATGGGCACGCTGACGAAAGGCATTGGGGTGACGGTGATGGTCACGCTGATCAGCTTTTTGCTTGCCTCGACCCTGGGTCTGGGGTTGGCGCTTGGTGAACGGTGTCGCTGGCTGGTGGTGCGGCAGATCTGCCGGTTCTATATCGAGATCATCCGGGGCGTGCCGATCATCGTCCTGCTTCTGTATGTGGCCTTTGTGCTGGCCCCGGCGCTGGTGGACTTTCGCAATTGGGTGGCGGTTTTTTTTGACATAGATCCCGTGCGCAGTCGGGCATTTCCGCTTTTGTGGCGTGCGGTTATGGCGCTGATGATCGCCTATTCTGCGTTCATTGCCGAAATTTTCCGTGCGGGACTAGATGCCGTGCCTGAGGGGCAAGTTGAGGCTGCTAAGGCGCTGGGGCTGTCGGGCTGGAAACGTTTCCGGCTGGTGGTTTTTCCGCAGGCAATCCGGACTATTCTGCCGCCGCTGGGCAATGACTTTGTGGCACTGGTCAAGGACAGCTCGCTCGTGTCGGTTTTGGGGGTGCTGGATGTGACGCAGCTGGGTAAAGTAACTGCGGCTAGCAATTTTCGTTATTTCGAGACCTACAATATGGTGGCATTGATTTATTTGACCACGACAGTGACCTTGTCGCTCTTGCTGCGCCGGTTTGAGCAGCGTTTGCGCAACCGCTACAGTCACTGAGCCCGGCCCTGATCCGGCCCCAACCCCAAGCGTAATCCGTGGTGTTCTGCGGTGAGCGCGCGCGCCGCAGGCGCGCGCGCTTGCGCCCGGCGCCGATCATCAAAGATGATCGGCGCTCGATCGCCGGGGGCCGCGACTGCTGCGCAGCCGCGGCGGGGCCAAGACGCGCCGCTTTCTTCCTGTTCAAGTGATTGCAGTGCAGCAAAGTGCGCACTAGGCTCCTGCCAAAGGAGATTGCACATGACCAACCCGCTTTTGGCATCCTGGGACACGCCTTTTGGAATCGCGCCCTTCGATAAAATTTCCGACAAGGATTTTGATCCGGCGCTGGAGGAAGCCCTTGCTGCCCATGCCGCGCAGATCGACGCGATTGCTGCCAACACCGAAGCCCCGACATTTGCCAATGTGATTGAGGCACTTGAGGCGCCGTGTGTGCCGCTCGAACAGGTGCTTTCGGTGTTCTATTCGGTTGCTGGCGCCGACAGCAATGACGCGCGCGAGGCGTTGCAGCGGGCGTTTTCCCCAAAACTCGCCGCGCATTTTTCAGCGATTACCGCCAATAAGCCGCTCTATTCCAAGGTCAAAGCCGTCTGGGACGCGCGAGACAGTCTGGAGCTGAGCGACGAGCAGGCGCGTGTCCTAATGTTGACGCACCGTGGGTTTGTGCGCGGTGGCGCGGCACTGGAAGGGGCGGCGGATGCGCGGATGCAGGAGATCAAATCGCGCCTCGCGACACTGGGCACTGCATTCACCCAAAACCTGCTGGCTGACGAACGCGCTTGGTTTATGGAACTCTCAGAGGACGATCTTGAAGAGTTGCCGCACTTTGTGATTTCAGCCGCGCGCACGGCGGGTGAGGAAAAGGGCGCAGACGGTCCTGTGGTCACGCTGGCACGGTCTTTGGTGACGCCGTTTTTGCAATTCTCCCCTCGGCGCGACCTGCGCCAGAAGGCGCATGAGGCCTGGGCTGCACGGGGCGCAAATGGTGGAGAGACCGACAACCGCGCCATTGCCGCTGAGATCTTGTCGTTGCGCCAAGAACGGGCAAAGCTGTTGGGCTATGAAAGCTTTGCCGCTTATAAGCTGGAAACGGAAATGGCGGGTACACCTGAGGCGGTGCGCGATCTGCTGATGCAGGTCTGGGAGCCCGCAAAGGCACAGGCCGACCGGGACGCGGGTCTTCTGACGGCAATGATGCATGAGGACGGCATCAGTGGCGATCTACAGCCCTGGGACTGGCATTACTATTCCGAGAAACGCCGCAAAGTGGAGCATGATCTGGATGAGGCCGAACTGAAGCCCTACCTACAGCTGGATCAGATGATCGAGGCGTCCTTTGCCTGTGCCAACCGCCTGTTCGGGTTGGAGTTCACACCGCTGGATGTACCGCTGTACCATGTCGATTGTCGCGCCTGGGAAGTGACCCGTGGTGGCGATCATGTGGCTGTTTTTATTGGAGATTTCTTTGCTCGCGGATCCAAGCGGTCGGGCGCGTGGTGTTCGGCGATGCGGGCACAGGCCAAGTTCCCCGAGGGCCAGACGCCGGTGGTGATCAATGTCTGCAACTTTGCCAAGGGGGATCCGGCGCTTCTGAGCTGGGATGACGCGCGTACGCTGTTTCATGAGTTCGGCCATGCGTTGCATCAGATGCTGTCGAATGTGACCTATGAGAGCGTGTCGGGGACCTCTGTCGCGCGTGATTTTGTGGAGCTGCCGAGCCAGCTTTATGAACACTGGCTGGAAGTTCCTGAAGTGCTGGAAGAATTCGCGCTGCATGCCGATACCGGCGCGGCGATGCCCAAGGAGATGCGCGACAAGGTGCTGGGGGCGGCGACCTATGACATGGGGTTTGCCACGGTGGAATATGTGGCTTCTGCCCTTGTGGATCTCGCGTTCCATGACGGGCCTGCGCCC
>SPLB01000221.1 GCA_004566265.1 Paracoccaceae bacterium
AAGAGCGGTTCCAGTCCAAAGGTGAGATGACCCTGGAGGCGGCTTGTGCACAATTCGCCCGGGAGCGCGGTTCCATGCCTGCGCGCGCGGTCATCGCTGCTGCCGGCGTGGTCAAAGATGGAGCGGTAAAACTGACCAATGCGGGCCAGAGCTTTTCCGAGACGTCCATTACCAAAACCTTAGACGGGGCACCGGTCAACGTGCTCAATGACTTTGAAGCTGCGGCTTGGTCGCTGGCGACCGTGGGTCCAGATGATGTCACCACACTGCAGGGCGCGGCAGAGTTTCCAAAGGAGCCGTGCCTGATCCTCGGTCCTGGAACTGGCCTTGGCGTTGGCGCATTGGTCTGGGCAGGTGATGTTCCATGTGTGGTGCCGGGCGAAGGCGGCCATGCGGCGCTGGGACCACACACGCGGGAAGAGGTGTCGATTTTTGCAGCCCTTCGCGAAGAATGGCCCGAGGTTGGTATGGGTGAGGGCCTATTGGTGGAGGCAGAGGCCGTCCTGTCCGGCACGGGCCTCCCGGTGTTTTACCGCGCAGTGGCCAAATCCATGGAGCTGACTGCACCTTTGGACAATGCCGCGGACATCTTTTCAGCGGCAAAGGCACGGCTCGACACTGCAGCGATGCGCGCGGTGCAATTGTTCGCTCGGTATTTGGCGGCCATCGCTGGTGACTTTGGCCTTGTGTTCGGGGCCAAGGGCGGCGTGTTTGTGACGGGTGGCGTGGCCGCGGCCAACCCGTGGATGTTTGATGACGCCTTTGTTGAGGCCTTTAACGCAGGCGGTCGCCACACCGGTTGGCGTAAAGAGCTGCCGCTGCACGTTTACCATCAGCCGGACTTCGGCCTGATTGGCGCGCGGAATTATCTGGTCCATCGTTGAATTTGGAAAAAGGGGCGCCTGAGCCGTAGGCTCAGGCGCCCCCCTGGCGATTTGCCAGAGGCAAAGCGCAAAACAGAAAGCCAGCCGTAAGGCTGACCGGTTTGCCCAAAAAAACTCGTGGCTTTTGGTACTTGGCGGGGGCGCCGCAAAGTGTCCGAGTTATGAGGCGCCCTTTGCCGTTGATGCCTGGGTTCGCGCGGCTTCGGCGGCACGTCGCTTGGCTTCGTCATGGTGCCATTTGATGGCGAAGAACATGCCGATGCCCAGCACGATGATCTTGAACGGAAAAAACACCAACGGGAAGAAATTTGCCCAGCTCAGGTCCATAATTATCTCCATGAGGTTGTTGGACGCTAACTATACTGTTGCACTATGTCTCCGCCGGCGCGGCTTACAGTCGCCATATTGACGCAGACCTGAGCTGCAGCTGTGCGATATGAGAGAGCCGCCTCAAAGGCGGCTCTCTCAATCAACTTGAAGGGTTGATTACATCAGTTCCCGCAGCTCGACCGCGCGATGTTCTTTCATAGAGAGTTGCGCCGCCATGCCCATTAGAACCGCCATTTGACCATCCCGCAAGGACACCTCTGGTGTGTCGCGTTCTCCGCGCACCAGTTCGAGGAAGCCCCTGTGCTGATAGAAGGTCGATCCGTTGTGATCTCCTGCTTCCAGGATGGTTGGATCGACCGGGATATCACGAACCTCAGGGCCTTTGGGGTCTCGGGGCGAGACGATAACTTGCGGCACAGGCGCCTCGCCCAGATGCTTTGGCCAAAAACGGCCAGGCCCCGGCACCAGCGCTTCGATTTTGCCGTTTGGACCCACGGCAGAGATTTCCTCCTGATAGCGGGAGCCTTCGGCAAACATACAAAGCTCAAGCATGGCGCGGGCACCGCCTTCAAAGTCGACAATCACGTAACCATTGTCGAGGATGTCGGGGGTTTCTCCATTGTAGGCCTGGTCTTTGTGGTTCACATCCATTGCACCGGAGGCCAGCACGCGGATCGGTTCGGCCTTCAATATCAGGCGCATCAGGTCGAAGAAGTGGCAGCACTTTTCCACAAAGGTGCCACCGGTGAAGCGGTTAAATCGGTTCCAGTCGTCGATCTTATTCAGAAATGGAAAACGGTGCTCGCGGATGGTCAGCATTTTGACGCCGCCGGTGGCGTCGTCAGCTTCATTCAGAAGGGCCGCAATTGGGGGCATAAAGCGGTATTCCATCGCCACCCAGACCGGAGCTGGGTAATTTGCACGGAAATCCTCTAGACGCGCGACATGCGCGTGGTCGGTGAACAGCGGTTTTTCGACCAAGACGGGCAGGGGGCGTTTCGCGGCGAGCGCTTCCAGCTGTTCAAGGTGGCGGAAGTTTGGGCTCGCGATCAGGATGCAATCCAGATCTGTTACCTCCAGCAGCGCCTCCAAACTTGTCACATATTGCGCGTCTGGAGCGAATTTCTTGCATTCTGCAGCCATACCTGCATGGGGTTCAAAAATCGCAGAGACACGAGTGTTGTCCAGCAGAGCGATATTGCGCAGGTGTTCCTGGCCCATCATGCCGCAGCCGATGATGCCGTAGTTGGTGATTTCGGACACGTCTTTCTCCTAAATCAGGCGCTGCACATAGAGCGCTTTGTCTGTGTCAAACCAGGTACGCGAAAACTCCACGGGGGCCAATCCATCGGCCCAGCTGAAGCGTTCGATAAATCCAACAGGCGCACGGTGCGCCTTGCCGAAGGTATTCGGGGCCCATTCGGGCACAGAGCCAATACCAACGCGGTCCTCGGCGCGCAGTACGCGCAGACCCAGTTGCAGCTGGTAGCTCCGGTAAAGGGAATCGGAGATGTCTTCAAGGTTCAGTGCGCCCGCGTCGCAGTCCATCCAGATTTCCTCGACTGCGATCGGAATGCGGTTCAGATAGCGCAGGCGCCGGAAACGGTAACCGCGATCTGACGTGCCGAAATCGGGTAAGTCGTTTGGTTTTTCAACCTCTGCGGAAGAAAGGATATCTGCGGTCGGCAGGCCGCCGCCAGTGGTAAGTTCCAACCGGAACATCGCGTAGATGCTTTCGGGCGCAACGTTGGCGCGCACATAGTTGCCAGAGCCCTGGACGCGTTCCAGCAGGCCTTTCTTTTCAAGCTCTGCGAGCGCTTTGCGCAGGGTGCGCACGGTGGTGCCATGACTTTTCGCAAGTTCGCGTTCGGGGGCGAGGCGTTCGCCGTCCAGAAGACGACCGGCTGCAATCTCGCGGATGAGAAATTCCGAAATCTGCATGTAGATCGGCAGCGCCGAGTGCGCGCCTTTGTTTCCGCCCTGAATAGGCGCGTCAGGACCAGCCTCGTTGGCGAGGGGGGCTGTCTTTCTCTCAGTGTCCATAAGCAGTCTGGCTTGCCCGATTTTTGCGCGGAAAAATTGATGCACCATTGATGTACTTACATTCTACTGCTACGCAAGAAGCAATTGCAAGACTCGCCAGGAGAGCAACATTATGACCGTCGTCCCTATTACGTCCCCTGATCTTGACGCTGCTGAGGTGTCTTGGTTTGCTGCGCTGTGCTCGGATGACTACCAGTTTCTGGGTGTTCCGGATGGCGATCTTCGGTCGTCTTGGGCACATTGTTCAAATATTGTGAAAGAAGCCGAAAAACAGGGCTTCCGCAATATCCTCTGCCCGTCTTCATATCAAGTTGGTCAGGATACGCTGTCCTTTGTGTCTGGTTGCGCGCCGATCACCGACAAGATTAACCTGTTGGCGGCGGTGCGCTGTGGTGAGATGCAGCCCATTATGCTGGCGCGCACGTTGGCGACCCTTGACCATATGCTTGAAGGTCGGCTGACAGTAAACATCATCTCTTCGGATTTTCCGGGTGAGAAAGAACCGAGCCCCTACCGCTACCAGCGCTCCCGGGAGGTTGTTGAGATCCTAAAGCAAGC
>SPLB01000222.1 GCA_004566265.1 Paracoccaceae bacterium
GCATCAATAAGGCGGGGTAGTCTGGGTCCCCAAAGCACAAAAGCCGCGCTTTGGCGGCTTTTGCTTTTGCGATTTCAGCATCAATAATTTCTTTTGGGCACGCGCTGTACCCGTTGACGCCTGCTTCCGCTGCCACTTTGGGCAGTGCATACAACACATTCTGTGCTGTCCCATACGCGGCCATCAGCCGGTAGAAGGTTGAAATCCCGATTCTTCGGGAACGCAACAGGCGGAGCCAAGAATACCTTTGATCTTCCGTGGTGGGTGGGAGTGGGGGGTGATTGGAAGAATGTGCTTCTCCGGTCATCCGATGCTCCGCCTTGTTGCAGGATCATGTTTAACCCTAAAGAGGTTAATAGGAGGTGAATATACAGACAGTTTGCAAAGATTTTTCATTATCTCGTTCATCAACGTTTGGAACGAAATGGCGCTTCAGAAAAAGAGCGCTGAGAATAAAATGAATATTTAACAGGTGCTTGGGGTGAGTGTGGCGCAATTTTTGCGCGCAATTGACTGCGACCTGTGTCTCAAATTGGTTGACGAAATGCGGGATGCTGATCGCTTTTGAGAGAAGTTTCTGGAGGGATTGGTAAATCTCGTTGGTCGAGCCAGTCATGCCGCCGGCACAGAAAAACGAGCGAGTGACACGCGACTCGCCCGTCTCGATCAAACATGGGGCTGTTTTCTGCGACACGCCTAGGTTGCGGATCCGCCAACGGTCAACCCCCCCATAAGAACGCTGGGTTGGCCAACGCCCACAGGCACCCATTGCCCCTGCTTGCCGCAATTGCCCATGCCGGGATCCAGTGCCATGTCGTTTCCAAGAGCGCGAATCTGGTTCAAAGCGGTGGCGCCATCCCCGATCAATGTGGCGCCCTTGACTGGGGCACCGACCTTGCCATCCTTCACACGATAGGCTTCGGTGCAGGAGAAGACAAACTTGCCGTTTGTTATGTCGACCTGACCACCTCCAAATCCGACGGCCCAGATCCCGTCTTTGATGTCGCGCACCAGATCTGCGGGGTCTGCATCGCCGCCCAGCATATATGTGTTCGTCATCCGTGGCATGGGGGCGTGGGCATAGCTTTGACGGCGTCCATTGCCCGTGCTTTCCACGCCCATCAGACGTGCGTTCTGGCGGTCTTGCATGAAGCCAACAAGAATGCCGTCCTCGATCAGGGTGGTTTTCTGGCTTGGCGTGCCTTCGTCATCCACCGTGATTGATCCACGGCGATCCGGGATCGTGCCGTCGTCCAGCACCGTGACGCCCTTTGCAGCAATGCGCTGACCCATGAGGCCTGCGAAAGCAGAAGAGCCTTTGCGGTTAAAGTCCCCTTCTAGCCCGTGGCCAATGGCTTCGTGCAGCAGGATGCCCGGCCAGCCTGGTCCAAGCACCACATCCATTTCCCCTGCAGGGGCGGGCTCTGCCTCGAGGTTGACCAACGCAATACGCAGCGCTTCGCGGGCTTTGGCTTGCCAGTCTTCCGGTGCGATCAGCCCGTCAAGGCCAACACGACCGCCGCCACCGGCACTGCCGCTTTCGCGGCGGCCCCGATCCTCCACAATAACCGACACGTTCAGGCGAGTCATAGGGCGGACATCGCGCACCCGCACACTGTCTGCGCGCAGGATCTCGATTTCCTGGATTGAAGCGGCCAGAGTTGCAGAAACCTGAACCACCCGCGGATCAAGAGCCCGCGCGAAGGCATCGATTTCCCGGAGGGTCTCCACCTTCACCGGAAAGCTCTGCGCGGCAATCGGATCCTGCTCCGTATAAAGTTTGCGGTTTGTAGGCGTGGGCGCTGTTGCGGCTGTTCCGCCGCCGTCGCCAACCGCGAGCCGGGCGGTTTCCCCCGCGCGCTTCAAAGCTTCAATAGATACTGTGGTCGAATGGGCATAGCCTGCGACGTCGGCTTTAACTGCTCGCAGCCCGAATCCTTCCGCCGCATCGAAGCTGGCGGATTTTACCCGGCCGTCGTCAAGCACGAGCGCCTCAGATTTGCGGCGCTCCACAAAGACTTCCCCGTCATCTGCGCCATTTAGCGCCTGCTGTAGGATGGGGAGTGCCTCATCTTCAGGCAGCGTTGTCTCGAAGGGAGAGAATCTGGAATCGTCCATGGAGCGGGGCCTCGTTTTTGATTTAAATCAGGAAAGCGACGCTATGCCGCGCGTCTCCCTCTTTATGTGACGCTTATAATATGATTTCTAACGACAGTAATGACAATGTCCACGAACCGGAGTTCAACGGTTCAGGGCGCAGCTTAGAACCGGTAACGACCAAGCTATCAGGATGTGATATGAAGAACGCTTTGACGCTCGCGGGGCTTTTCACCGCGCTTTCTAGCCTTCCGGCCATGGCGCAAGACGGATTGGAAACCATTGGCAAACCCCACGATGGGTTGCTGGGATTCCAACCTGCGGCAACACGGCTGGCAGAAGGTATTCAGTGGGTCGATAATTTCGTCCTTGTCATAATCACCTTGATCACCCTGTTTGTGGCAGGCCTTCTGTTGTACGCGATTGTCCGGTTTAATCGTAAGGCACACCCGAAACCGAAAAGCTTCACTCACAACACGCCGCTTGAGATCGCTTGGACCATTGTGCCGCTCTTGATCCTCGTTGCGATCGGCTCTCAATCGCTGCCGGAATTGTTCGACCAGCAAGAAATTCCCGAAGCAGACGTGACCATCAAAGTTACCGGCTACCAATGGTACTGGGGGTATGAATATGTTGATCACGACTTTGCGTTTGATAGCTACGCAATTGGTCACAGTGCGACGCTGACCGACGAAGAAGTCGAGGCCGGAGCGATCCCGTTTGTCCGAAGTGCGCTGATGGATCAGAAACTCGTCGACGCAGGCTATGCACCTGACGAATTCCTGCTGGCGACCGACACCGCCGTTGTGGTGCCTGTTGGCAAAACTGTTGTGATGCAGGTGACCGGTGCGGATGTGATCCATTCCTGGACCATTCCGGCCTTTGGTGTGAAGCAGGATGCGGTGCCGGGTCGCCTGGCCGAACTGTGGTTCAATGCGACCAAAGAAGGCATTTACTTTGGTCAGTGCTCTGAGCTGTGTGGCAAAGACCACGCTTACATGCCGATCACTGTCAAAGTTGTCTCTGAGGACGCTTATGAAGCATGGCTGAAGGGTGCGATTGACGAATACGCCGGTCGGCCGCTCGACTACCAAGTCGCTTCGAACTAAGCCGATCCTGCGCCGGTCTGTTGCGGGCCGGACCTTCCGACACTGAATGACTGGCGGCGACGTATGGCGTTGCCGTCACTTGCAGCAGAGAGACTGACATGACCGACGCCAGCATCAACGCAAGCCTGCCCCGTGAAGACGACGCCCAGCTGGGCGATTACTTCGCGCTGCTCAAGCCGCGGGTCATGTCACTGGTTGTCTTTACCGCCTTCGTTGGGCTGCTTGCTGCGCCTGTTTCCGTACATCCTGTTGTAGGTTTCTGTGCCATTCTGTTTATCGCTGTTGGGGGAGGGGCCTCCGGAGCGCTCAACATGTGGTGGGACGCAGACATCGACCGAATCATGAAACGCACCAAAACCCGCCCAATTCCTTCTGGCAAAGTGCAAGAAAGCGAGGCGCTCACCCTTGGTGTGGCGCTGTCGGGTCTGTCGGTTATCATGCTGGGGCTCGCGACCAATGTGTTTGCGGGCGCGTTCCTTGCCTTCACAATCTTTTTTTACGTGGTGATTTACACCATGTGGCTGAAGCGCTCGACACCACAGAACATCGTGATCGGTGGTGCGGCAGGGGCGTTTCCGCCCGCGATTGGCTGGGTGGCGGCAACAGGTTCGTTGACGCTTGAGCCAATTTTGATGTTTGCCCTGATCTTCGTGTGGACTCCGCCGCACTTTTGGGCGCTCGCCCTTTTTATGCGGTCGGATTACGATAATGCGGGCGTGCCGATGCTGACTGTAACCCACGGGCGCCGCGCGACGCGTAGGCATATTCTGGGGTACACCTTGGCTCTGGCAGTTCTGTCAATTGGCACAGGCTTCACGGCGCTGGGGGGCTGGATTTACCTGTCTGTTGCAGCCGTGCTAAATGCAGTGTTCCTCTTCGGTGCGGTCCAGATTTTACGAAGAGACGAAGATATGTCAGAGGTCGACAACTTCAAAGTTGAACGTCAGTTCTTCTTTTTCTCGCTTCTGTATCTTTTCCTTCACTTTGGCGCGATCCTGACGGAGGCGTTGCTCAAACCCTATGGCTTTGGAGGCTGGTGAGATGAGCTTGCGCAAAGAACACGAACTGCACGGACGCCGCAAAGGGCGCAATATTGGCGTTGGTCTGCTGCTCGCGTCCTTCGTCGTATTGGTCCTGGCCTTGACCATGGTTAAGGTGACGTCAAATGGGTTCCAATTCCCGACCAATCTTGCAGGAGAAACCGGATGAACGTGAGCGGCCCCCAAAAAACGGTTCTGCAACTGGTTTCGGTGGTGCTCCTCATGGGGGGGCTCGCTTGGGCATCGGTTCCGTTTTATGATTGGTTTTGCCGGGTCACAGGCTTTGGCGGCGTCACTGGCGTTGCTGAAACCGGGGCCGAGACCATCCTCGACGAGACGATCACGGTGCGCTTTGATGCGTCCAAAGAACGGGGAATGCCGTGGGAATTCACGCCTGTCGCGCGAGAGATGGAAGTGCGCATTGGTGAGACCGGTCTGGCCTTCTATGAGGCATACAACCCCACCGACCGCCCTGTTGCAGGGCAGGCGTCTTATAATGTCACCCCCTACACGGCGGGCGGCTTCTTTGAGAAAATCCACTGCTTCTGTTTCGAAGAACAGGTGCTGCAGCCCGGTGAACGGGTGCAGATGCCGGTGACCTTCTTTGTCGATCCAGAGATCGTCGAAGATGTCGACGGACAATATGTGCATACGATAACACTGTCGTACACATTCTATGAAATTGATCTGCCCGAGGACTATGCGTCACTCGGACAAAACGCAGACAGAGAAATAAACTAAGGCCACTTTGGTAAGGGACCCTTGAATGGCACATGCTAAGAACCACGACTTTCACATTCTGCCACCATCGATCTGGCCTCTGCTGAGTTCGGTTGCCACTTTCTTTATGCTATTTGGCGCGGTGCTCTGGATGCAGGGCATTGCATCTTGGATGTTCTGGATGGGCTTTGTGGCCCTGATGTATTCGGTCTACTGCTGGTGGGCAGAAACCGTTGCTGAAAACAAAGCGGGTGATCACACGCCTGTGGTCCTGATCGGCCTGAGATATGGGTTCATCCTCTTCGTCATGTCGGAGGTGATGTTCTTCTTCGCTTGGTTCTGGTCGTTCTTCAAACACGCCATCTACCCGATGGAACAGTATTTCGGAACCGAGTATGTGGCGCCCGAGATTTACCCGGTCGATGCGTTCCACTTGCCGCTGATCAACACGCTTGTGCTGCTGCTGTCTGGCTGTGCTGTAACTTGGGCGCACCACGCGCTGGTGCACGAGAACAACCGCAAGGCGCTGATCCAAGGTCTGGCTATTGGTATTGCACTGGGCGTCTTCTTCACCTTCTTGCAGGGCTACGAATACGTGCACCTTCTGCACAAAGGCTGGGAGTTTGGCGGCGACGAGTTTTACTCCAACTTCTTCATGGCCACCGGCTTCCACGGCTTCCACGTGATCATCGGGACCATCTTCCTGACCGTCTGCCTGATCCGCGCGATGAAGGGCGACTTCACCCCGAAACAGCACGCAGGTTTCGAGATGGCAGCCTGGTACTGGCACTTTGTTGATGTGGTCTGGCTGTTCCTGTTTTTTGCCGTTTACATCTGGGGCACCGCGGGTTTGGCGCACTAAGGTCTGCCGCCACTCCGTTTCAATGTAACGGGTACATCTTTGCGGTTCTTATTTTCGCAAGGGTCACGTAATACCAAGGCGCGCGGGGCAGGGGCTTCGCGCGCCTTTTCACTTCTGGGACGAAGACGCAAATGGCACGGACGTATTTCTTGGCGCTGGTCGGCGGTCTGGGGCTTGTAGCTCTGCTAAGCCTTGGCATCTGGCAACTGCAGCGCCTCGATTGGAAAGAGGGCGTTCTGGAGACCATCACAGCGCGCATCAAAGAAGAGCCGGTTGCCTTGCCTGTGAACCCGACGCCTGACGGAGATGCCTATCGTGCGGTGTCTATGCCCGGCGAGGTTCTGCCCGAAGAACTGCATGTCTATTGGGTCACGTCCGAACAGGGGCCAGGTTATCGGGTGATATCTCCTTTCCTCACCGATCAAGGCCGCCGCGTTCTGCTGGACCGTGGATTTGTCACCGCTGGGGCCAAGCTTGAGGCCCGTTCAACCGGGCGCGCGTTGGTCATCGGCAATCTGCTTTGGCCTGACGAGGTCGACGGCCTCACGCCTGCGCCTGATTCTGTGGGCAATATCTGGTACGCCCGTGATGTTCCGGAAATGGCCGCGGCATTGGGCACTCAGCCGCTGCTGGTCGTCGCGCGCGAGATGAACCCGACACCAGCGGTCAATTCGATCATGCCTTTGCCGGTTTCGACCCAGAATATCCCGAACAACCACCTGCAATATGCACTCACTTGGTTCCTGCTGGCCTTTGTATGGGCGGCGATGACCGGACTTTTCCTCCTGCGCTCCCGCAAGGGCTCGACCGCGCACCAACTCAAGAGCTGAGACCATGAAATATATCTCGACCCGCGGCCAAGCGCCGGAACTGTCCTTCGAAGAAGCCATGCTGACCGGCCTGGCGCGTGATGGTGGCCTTTATGTGCCTGCCGAGATCCCAACGATGACGCAAGAAGAGATCGGCGCTTTGTCTGGGCTGTCCTATGAAGAATTGGCTTTCCGCGTTATGTGGCCCTACGTGGAGGGGTCTTTCACCGAGGAAGAATTCAAAGGCGCTATCGCTCGCGCTTACGAGGGCTTCGGTCATGCGGTTCGCGCGCCGCTGAAACAGCTGACCCCGAATCATTTCCTTCTGGAACTGTTCCATGGCCCGACATTGGCGTTCAAAGACTTTGCCATGCAGTTGATTGGTCAGCTGTTCCAGGTCGCGCTCAAGCGTCGCAATGAAAGCGTAACCATCGTCGGCGCGACCTCTGGTGACACCGGCTCTGCTGCGATCGAGGCCTTCAGAGGTTTGGATGCGGTAAACGTTGCGATCCTCTACCCGCATGGCCGCGTGTCCGAGGTACAGCGCCGTCAGATGACCACTCCGCAGGAAAACAATGTTCACGCCCTGGCCGTGGACGGTGACTTTGACGACTGCCAAGCGCGCGTCAAAGACATGTTCAACGATTTTGCCTTCCGCGATGAGATCAAACTGGCCGGTGTGAACTCGATCAACTTTGCGCGCGTTCTGGCGCAGGTGGTCTATTATTTTGCGGCAGCTACCGCCCTGGGTGCACCGCACCGCAAAGTGTCCTTCTCCGTGCCAACCGGCAACTTTGGTGACATTTTTGCAGGTTTCATCGCAAAGCAGATGGGTTTGCCAATCGACAAGCTGGTCGTTGCGACCAACCAAAATGATATTCTGCACCGCTGCCTGTCCGGCGAAGGGTATTTCAAAGGCGAAACCAAACCGTCAATTTCTCCATCTATGGACATTCAGGTGTCCTCGAATTTTGAGCGTGCGCTGTATTTCGCGTATGACAAGGACACCTCTGCAGTGGCCCAGTTGATGGACGAGCTGAAAAACGGTGGTGGCTTTAATGTGTCTCAAGGGGCGCTGGAGGCGTTGCAAGCGACCTACCAGTCGGGCCGTGCATCGGAACAAGAGACACTGGCGACGATCAAAGCCGAGGTCGAATCGTCCGGCGAGCTGCTTTGCCCGCATGGTGCGATCGGTGTGAAAGTTGCAAACGAGCACCTGAAAGACGGCGTTCCCATGGTGACTCTGGCCACTGCCCACCCAGCAAAGTTTCCAACAGCGGTAGAAGATGCCTCTGGTATTCATCCTCCTCTTCCCCCGCGCATGGCGGATCTGTATGAAAGATCGGAACGCGTCACTCGTATCTCTTCTGATTTGGGTGACCTCGAAGATTACATCAGAAAGCAAGTTGCCCAGTGACAGTAAGACAAGACCAACTCGCCAACGGGTTCCGTATCGTTACCGAGGAAATGCCGGGGCTGCAGTCTGCAGCCCTTGGGATTTGGGTACAGGCAGGTGCTCGTCACGAGTCGGTTGAACAAAACGGTATCGCCCATTTCCTTGAACATATGGCGTTCAAAGGCACAGAGCGGCGCACAGCGCTGCAGATTGCCGAAGCTATTGAGGATGTGGGCGGTTACATCAACGCTTACACCAGCCGCGAAACCACCGCCTATTATGCCCGTGTCCTAAAAGATGACGTGGCCTTAGCGATGGATGTGATTGGTGATATTGTCGTGAACTCGGTCTTCGATCCGCGCGAAATCGAAGTGGAGCGCGGCGTGATTCTGCAAGAGATCGGCCAGACGCTCGACACGCCCGACGACATCATTTTTGATTGGCTTCAGGAAGAATGCTACGCGGGTCAGTCAATTGGCCGATCAATTCTAGGCCCTGCTGAACGCGTGCGTAATTTCTCGCGTAAGGATCTCCAGGGGTTTGTCGCGCAGCACTATGGACCCGGTCAGATGATCTTGTCTGCCGCAGGGGCGGTAGATCACAACGCCTTGGTGCGCATGGCGGAGGATCTGTTCGGCCACCTTGAGCCCAAGCCCTCCAGAGTTCTGGAGCCCGCGCGCTTTACCGGCGGCGACGTGCGCCACGACAAAGCGCTGGAACAGGCACATTTTGCGCTGGCGTTTGAAAGCCCATCGTTCCGGGACCAAAGCATCTATGCCGCGCAAATTCTGGCCGGTGCCCTCGGCGGTGGCATGTCTTCGCGTCTGTTCCAAGAGGTGCGTGAGAAGCGCGGGCTCTGTTATACGATTTTCTCTCAGGCGGGCGCATACGACGACACCGGAACCTTCACGGTCTATGCAGGGACCTCCGGCGAGCAGCTGAGTGATCTGGCCGAGATCACAATTGATGAGCTGCGCCGTGCAGCTGACGACATGACCGAGGCCGAAGTGGCACGGGCGCGCGCCCAGATGAAAGCGGGGATGCTGATGGGGCTGGAAAGCCCCTCCAACCGCGTCGAACGGCTTGCCCGCCTGGTGCAGATCTGGGACCGCGTTCCGAGCCTTGAAGACACCGTTGCCAAGATTGACGCGGTGACCTGCGAGGAGGTCAAAACCATGGCACATCGCATAGGTCGCGAGGCGCCAATGGCGCTGGCAATGTACGGCCCACTCGCTGCTGCGCCCGCATTCCAAAGCCTGCAGGAGAGACGGGTCGCTTAATGCTTTTGGCGCGACGCAAGCTGAAACTCGAGACGGAGCGGCTGACGCTTCGACCTCCGATACACGGGGATTTCCGCGCCTGGGCTTTCCTGCGTCAGCAAAGCCAGCCGCATCTGGTACCTTGGGAGCCGAGCTGGGCGGCGGATCACCTGACCCGAAAGAGCTTCACCAATCGCGTGTACTGGGCTCAGCGGTCGATCAATCAGGGCACGGCCCTGCCGTTGTTTCTGTTCCGGCGCGAGGATCAGATGCTGCTTGGCGCGATTACGCTTGATAATATTCGCCGGGGGCCTGCAATGGCGGGGACGGTCGGCTACTGGACAGGGCAACGGTTTGCCCGGCAGGGCTATATGCGCGAGGCCATTAATTGCGTGGTCCATCATGCATTTAAACGCCTCGATCTGAGCCGGATCGAAGCCGCCTGCCTGCCGGAAAACGCGGCCTCTCGCGGGCTTCTGGAAAGCTCTGGCTTCAAATATGAAGGCGTGGCGCAGTCTTATCTGCAGATCAATGGCCGCTGGCGGACTCACGTCCTTTATGCGGCGCTGCGAGGCGACAGGCGCGGCAAAACCATGGTCGGACAGGCCGAAGCTGGCCGCGCCTAAAGGGAATTTGATGATCCTTAGGGGGACCTTTCCCTCAAATGACGTGGCCACCTATGATTTATGGCGTCCGCGCTTCAAGAGCCGAGCACGTGTTTTTCGTTTTCTTCTCCCAGTAGCGGTGACGCGACGTGCAAGGTGGGCCAAAACCGACAACGTCTTGGCGCGCAAAATGCTGGAGGAAGTCGGGTCGTCATACGGTTCCCCGCCCAAAGAGGGAACTGCCAATCTCAAACGCTCAGTTCAGCTGCCGCAGCGCCGCCTCGAAAATTTCCACGGCGATATACTTGGACTTTGGGTTGAAAAAGGCCGTCAGGCTCAGGCCGTGCCGACGGTTCACCTCCGCTGTTGGAATCCCGGCCACCAGTTCTTTGATCATCCCGATTCTGTTTGCCTTGGTGAAACGGCTTTTGCGTTTCCTTGTGGTGAGGGATTGTGCGGGGGGCAGGCCACTTTTTATAGTTGCGGAGGAGACTCGTGCAATTAAGCGGATGCACGGGCCCTTAAGTGAAATTTCATTGTGAGGATTTCGGTTGCGACCAAGCGTGGTCGCTTTTTACGGCTGTCTTTCTGGTCGCAGTGCTATGGCTCTTGCCAAGTTGAAGGCAAAAGGAGATGGATGTTCCATGGAATTGAATTCTGCCGACCCCGAATTTGTTGCCCGCCTCGCACGTCAATTGCCGGAGGGCACCTTGCGTGAACCAGAACCCCGATATCTTGAAGAGCCGCGTGGCCGGTACGTGGGACAGGCGGGTGGCGTGGCATGCCCGTGCACCGTGGAAGAAGTTGCAACCATCCTGCGTGTGGCGAATGAAGCTCGTGTTGGGGTGGTGCCTTTGGGCGGCGGCACTGGCCTGGTTGGAGGCCAGCTGATGCCCGAGGGCCCAGCACCGCTGGTGCTGTCCCTGGAGCGCATGTCAGCGGTGCGTGCAACCTATCCGGAAGAAAACGTTCTGATTGCGGAAGCGGGCGCTACGCTTGCCAGTGTTCAGGCTGCGGCCAAAGCGAGCGGGCGATTGTTTCCGCTGTCCTTGGCTTCTGAAGGCTCAGCGCGGCTGGGCGGCAACCTGGCCACCAATGCGGGTGGGCTCAATGTACTGCGCTATGGCAACGCGCGTGATCTCTGTCTGGGGCTTGAGGCTGTTTTGCCGTCGGGAAATGTCTGGAATGGCCTGACCCGGCTGCGCAAAGACAACACCGGCTATGATCTGAAGAACCTTTTGATTGGGGCGGAAGGCACGTTGGGAGTGATCACTGCGGCTTCTCTGAAGCTGGCACCACGCCCGGCGGTGACCGGGGTGGCGTTATTTGTGGTGCCGTCGGTAGCAGCTGCGATCACGCTTTTGGGGCGGGCCCGTGACATGGTGGGGGAAGGGGTCTCTGCCTTCGAGATCATCCACGCTCAGGGCTTTCATTTCCTGCGCGAACAGCTGCCAGAGCTGCGTCAGCCCTTCGCGACGCCGCCTGAATGGTCTGTCCTTATCGAGCTGGGGCTCGGGCAGGGCCAAAGCGCAGAAGCCGCGCTGACGGGGCTGTTTGCGGAGTCGGTCAAAGATGGTGTCCTGCGCGACGGGGTGATTGCACAAAGCAAGTTGCAGGCTGCGACGCTTTGGGCATTGCGCGAAAACATCCCCGAGGCAAACCGCCGGATCGGGTCGGTTTCAAGCCACGATATTTCGGTGCCGATCCTGCGAATCCCTGAGTTCATTCCAGAGGCGCGTGAGGCGCTGTTAAAAATCGACAACAGCTTTCGGATCAACTGTTTTGGCCATCTGGGCGATGGCAATCTGCATTTTAATGTGTTTCCCGCCAAGGGGCGTGACCGCAGCAGTTACGAGGAGCTGCGTCGTTCTGTGAAGGACTGCGTGCATGGTCTGGTCCATGCCTGTCAGGGATCGGTGAGTGCGGAACACGGGGTGGGACGGCTGAAGGTGGAGGATCTGGAACGCTACGGTGATCCGACCAAGCTATTGGCAATGCAGGCGATCAAGGCCGCGCTGGA
>SPLB01000223.1 GCA_004566265.1 Paracoccaceae bacterium
GCAGGTTGGGTGGAGCACGACCCTGAGGATTTGTGGAATACCACGCTGAGCACGTGTCGCGCGGCGATTACAAAGCTGGGTATTACTGTTTCTGACATTGCTGGTATTGGCATCACAAACCAGCGCGAAACCACTGTCGTTTGGGATAAGACGACCGGCAAGGCGATCCACAACGCGATTGTATGGCAGGACCGCCGGACCGCGGCGATCTGCGAAGCGCTGCGCGAAGCGGGTCACGAAGACATGGTGCGAAATACTACCGGTCTGCTACTTGATCCCTATTTTTCCGGCACCAAGGTGAAATGGATCCTCGACACGGTTGAGGGTGCACGCGCTAAGGCCGCAGCAGGTGATCTGCTGTTTGGTACGGTTGACAGCTTCCTGATTTGGCGCCTAACAGGTGGAAAAAGTCATTTGACCGATGCAACAAATGCTGCGCGGACGTTGCTTTATGACATCCGTAAGGGGGAATGGAGTGCAGAAATCTGCGCGCTTCTGGATGTGCCCATGTCGATGCTGCCCGACGTCAAAGACTGTGCGGCAGAGTTTGGCGCCACTGAACCCGAACTGTTGGGCGCGGCAATTCCGATCTTTGGTGTGGCCGGTGACCAGCAGGCTGCGACGGGCGGCCAGACCTGTTTTGAGCCGGGGATGATGAAATCCACCTATGGCACGGGCTGTTTTGCTTTGCTGAACACGGGCGATACCCCGGTTCTGTCGGAAAACCGCATGCTTACCACTATCGCCTATCAGTTGGACGGCAAACCCACCTACGCGCTTGAGGGGTCGATTTTCATCGCCGGGGCCGCGGTGCAATGGCTGCGCGACGGTCTGGGAATCATCCAAAGCGCGTCCGAAACTGGCGATCTGGCAGAAAAGGCAGATCCAGGTCAGGATGTGATCCTCGTTCCCGCCTTCACTGGCCTTGGCGCACCTTATTGGAAGCCGGAATGCCGCGGCGGGGTGTTTGGCCTCACTCGTGGGTCTGGTCCAGCGGAATTTGCCCGCGCGGCGCTGCAGTCCGTGGCCTATCAAACCCGGGACCTCTGGGAAGCCATGCGCGCGGATTGGGGCGGGGAGGCCAAGGTCACTTTGCGCGTGGATGGTGGAATGAGCGCCAGCAACTGGGCCATGCAGAGCCTGTCAGATCTGCTTGGCGCTGCCGTGGACCGTCCGGTGATGCAGGAAACAACAGCATTGGGGGCGGCGTGGCTGGCCGGCATGAAGGCAGGAATTTACCCGGATCAGGCGGAGTTTTCAGCCACTTGGTCGCTAGACCGCCAGTTTACACCCATGTTGGAAGAAGACGCGCGCGAGGCGGCCTATGGCCGTTGGAAACGTGCGGTCGATGCGGTGATAAGAGTCTAAATCGGCTGCTCTGCGGGCGGGTGATAGCCCCCTTCCACTGGTTTTCTGTCGATTGCTGTGCACACCCGCGCATATCGCACCTGAGCGCATATTATGCAAAGATCAGATGTATGTGTTCGCGAAGGTAGATCTTGATCCAAGGCGTGAACCGGTCGGGATGCGCTGCGATCTCTGCGCTGAGCGCAGCCACCGACAACCAACGGGTGTCCATTACTTCGCCTGGGTTTGGTTTGGGTGCCAAATCTGCCGCCGCTTGAGCTACGAATACATCGACAACTTCATGTTCTACCAATCCACCGCCGACGTCCGCACGGTATTCTAGCTGCCCACGAAACTCCGGGCTTAGGGCGACAATACCTAGCTCATCCTGCAGGCGGCGCTGCGCACAGGCAGTGCTGTCTTCATCCCACATCGGGTGCGTGCAGCAGGTGTTCGCCCAGAGCCCCGGCGTGTGATATTTACCGAGCGCGCGGCGCTGAATAAGGATTTCTTGATTGCGCACTACGAAAACCGAGACCGCCTTGTGGCGCAGGCCGCGTTGGTGGACTTCCAGTTTTTCGACAGGGGTCAGGGTCCCCTCGACCCAGGCCGGGATCATCTGGCGCATTGTGGTGTCCTTTTGGAATAGGGCTTGGCCCCTCCGCGCGCCTCCGACGGTGCGCAAGCCCGATGGCTGAAACAGGCCGCAGGCATGATCTGCCACCCTCAACTTTCAAACAGTCCCCACCTTAGTTCGAGGTAGCCCCTGCGTCTATGGCTGCATCGTCCGCTGCGGCTGCGGGGCCATTGGTGAGCAGATAAGCATAGATGTCTTGCCCACCCTTTTTGAGTTTGAAGCTCATTTTTGACTTAGCTTTGGTGCTATTGAGTTGTTCTTTTAAAAATTTCCTCGGATCAGCAGTGTATGCGACAAAGGTTTCTTCGTCCCATACAAGGCCAGCCGCACCCGCAGCAATGAGATCCCTGCCGTATTTGTAGCCCTCAACGGTGCCTGCGGTGCGGCCGGCAACGCCCCAAAGGTTCGGCCCGATCTTGCCACCTTTTTTGATCACATCGCCATTGTCTGCGACGATCATGTGGCAAGACTTGCATTTTCTGAACGCTTTTTCGCCTTTGGCGGCGTCCCCTTCCGCAAACGCGGCGGTTGCAAAAAGGCCGAAGGCTGCAATGGTCAGCAGGTGTTTCATGAGATAGCTCCTGTAGCGATTGGCTGCCATGAAATAGGCGGTTTTCATCCCCCGTAGTCAATGTGGTAATTGTCGCAGAAAAGGCCAAAGTGCGGAGCGCGCCGCGTGCATGGTGCCGACTAGTCTGGATTGGTGTCCTGCCAGCAGGGCAACAGATCACCGGGCGCAGGGCGGGCCTCAAAAACGGCTCTGCAAATTGCGCGGGCAAGACAAAGAGACGCCGCGTGGCACAGGTTTGTAATATCCTGGGGCGATGTGCGTTCCGGCGCTGTTCCCGTGGCGGCAGCAAAAACCAGGTCGCCA
>SPLB01000037.1 GCA_004566265.1 Paracoccaceae bacterium
CGCGTGACTTTGCCCACCGTGTGAATGTCGGCATGGTTGGCATCAACTTCCCGATCCCGGTTCCGCTGTCCTACCATACCTTTGGCGGCTGGAAGAAATCGGCCTTTGGTGACCTGAACCAATACGGCCCGGATGCCTTCAAATTCTACACCCGCACCAAAACCGTGACCTCACGCTGGTTCTCGGGGATCAAAGAAGGTGGCGAGTTCAACTTCAAAGCGATGGACTGACTGTCCACTGCAAATCGGTACGTGCTGCGGGTCGCTCGATGAGGCGGCCCGTTTGTGGTTTGTGGGGTCACCCGCTGATCACACAGGCCTCAAAGAGCAGGCACCGGTCAGGGCGCCCCCCAAGCGTTATGTGGCAGCCGTTCGTACCGGCGACAACAGTTCCCATGCCGGGCAATGGATTGTTTCACTAAGGCCAGGTTCTCGGCACTTTCCCCGCGCGGCTGGTAAGACAGGTTGGAACGCGCCAGCAAAAGCAGTCTGCACTGACGGCGATGCTGAGTTTGGGAGGATCCTTCCTCACCGCTTTTTGGCTCCAGTGCCGAGGATGAGACTGGAGGCATTGGCCAAAAAATCCCGCTCCACCACCAACTGGCCGATCTTGGCATGCAGTTTCCCCACCTCTCTCTCGGAGATCTGCGGTGCGCAGGTGGGTTTCCGAAGGCCGAGCACATATTCCAGATGGCGGTGTTCGTCGGGAAATCAGCGCCCAGCGCTGTTTTCCATTCCTCCTCACTCCAGCCGCTGATCATCGTGGGATGGATGTTGTAGTTCTTGGCCAGTTCGGTCGTCGTCAAATCTTCGCGGCTGGCGTCCAGTGCCACCCTCGCCTTGAACTCCGCAGAAGCCCGTTTCCGATTTGTCACTTCAGTTCAGTCTTCCTTGGGTGCTAATGTTTAACATCTGGTCCGAAATCCCGCGCCCACCTCTGGTCGATGGCAAAGAAATATTGAAGGAAAAGTTCGTGAACTGAACTTGACCTGACAGACGCCGACAGAAAAACGGCCAACTGTCAGATCACATCGGAACCACTGCACATTTTGCGGCTTTCAACCAATTCACTGAGGCCAGACTGGGCTTCTTTCGCAAGACTCTGCCGGATAATTGTAAAGAGTCCCGCCACACAATCAGCGACAATTTCCGCGTTGTCTCGCTCAAGGAATACAAGGTCATTTAGGGATAGATCGCCAGAATAGCCAATGAATGAGGTGCGCGGACAAAGGGTGCATTCGCTGCGTCTGCTCCAATGACTGCTTTTGCCGCGATGGCTAAATGTCTAAGATGAGAGGACAGTGATCCGAAACCTCGGGGGCGTAGATCACATCGAAGCCCTTTACAGCCTCTTCCCGATTGATCAGCATATAGTCGGCAAAGCGCCCCGGTTTCTTGTAGTGCGAGTTTCGAGTGCTGTTGAAGCCTCGCCCAGTAACCAACTCTGAAAGGCCCGCTTCCGAAAGGATCGTCAGCGTCTGGCTGTCCGGCTCGACATTGAAATCACCACAGATCACTGTCAAGTCATCTGGTTCAGACACTTGACGTGATACATCAAGCAGCTTCTGAACCTGCGCTGTACGCTCCGGCGTGTCCATCTTGCCGTTTAGGTCACGCAGTCCGTGCATGTGTGTTACGCTTACGGCTCGGTTTGCTTTGTAGTCGAAAACACGAACCCCATGAACACTGCGGGACCTCGGGTGATCGCCGTATCCTACCGGCGAAAAGCCTTTGTGCACGAACCCCTGCGCCTGGCCGATAATGGGCAAAGACCGATGCACGAAAGTCGCGAGGCCCCACTGAGACGGTATGGATTGGTCATTGTCCCACAGAATGCCCTGTGCTGCCGGGCAGAACACAGCGACGTGTTCGGGTAGTGCGTGACATACATCGCGGAAGAAGTTGGCCCTTTGCCGGAGTACGTGATCGCCGTCGCGATAGGTCAGCCAATCTTTGTCAGTCTCAGGGCTATGAACGACCTCCTGAAGACACAATACGTCGGGTGCGGTTGTCGAAATATAAGGCAAAAGCTCTTCTTGCAGTTTGCCGCCCCAACCGTTCAAACACATGATTTGCAATACTTATCCCCTTTCGTCGAAGCAGACTTTCGCTGCAATGAAGAAAAGATGCAAGTTGGGCTGATTCCGGTTGTAAGCTGCTCTGCTATGCCCTTGCGACGCAAATAAATCACTGGTCAATTCAGCCAATTGAGTATTCTTCATGCGTTTGACGACTTAGGCCAGCGCGTCCCTCAATACGGCCAGCACCTTTTCGCGAGGGACCTCTGTGGTGACAAACGCCGCACCGATCCCACGCGCAAGGATAAAACGAAGCTGCCCGTCGACGACTTTTTTGTCCTGCCCCATCAAAGCAAGTAACCCTTCTGCATCCGGCAAATCGCCGGGAATGTCATTTATGTCAGTCTTCATGCCCATCGCCTTCAGGTGCGCCCGCACCCGGCTGGGATCTTCCTGGCTACACAGCCCCATACGCGCGGATAACTCAAAGGCAAGCGCACAGCCGATTGCTACGCCTTCGCCATGCAACAAGCGATCACTGTAACCGGTTGCGGCTTCCAGCGCATGACAAAAGGTATGACCAAGGTTCAACAGCGCGCGGTCGCCCTGCTCTGTCTCGTCGCGCACAACGATATCCGCTTTCATCTGAACCGAACGGGTGACCGCCTCCACGCGGGCGTCCATGTCGCCGGCTGCGAGTTTCGGGCCCTGCGCTTCGAGCCAGCCAAAAAACGCCGCATCCCCCAGCAGGCCGTATTTCACCACCTCGCCATAGCCCGAAAGGAAATCGCGCGCGGTCAGCGATCCGAGCACTTCAGTGTCGGCAAGCACCAGTGACGGCTGATGGAAGGCACCAATCAGGTTTTTGCCCTGAGGTGCATTGATCCCTGTCTTGCCCCCCACCGAGCTGTCAACCTGCGCCAGCAGAGAGGTTGGGATCTGTACAAATCGTACCCCGCGCCGCAGAACGGACGCGGCAAAGCCCGCAAGATCGCCAATAACGCCGCCGCCAAAGGCGACAACCACATCATTGCGCTC
>SPLB01000224.1 GCA_004566265.1 Paracoccaceae bacterium
ATCGAAATCGCCGATTTGGTGACCAATATGGAGCAGATCAAGCACCCGTTCCGCGCAGGTATCAAGGCACAAAAAGGCGTGGAATTCTGACGTTCCCTTTTTTTGCCACAGCTTGAGGGTTTGCGCTTTGCTTTGCAAATCGCCGGAAGGCGGGGGCGCTGCCTGCGGCAGCGTCCCCGCCTGTCCAATTTACTTTCTGCGAGCAGATCCTTTGCCGACGGACATTAGACGTTGTTGGGTCATGCGAATGTACAGGATGGGGCTAGGCGGCCTTCCGGGCCGCCTGTCCTGTGATGTAGCTGTCGATGGCCGCGCGCTGATCCGCGTCGAGGCGCAGGCCGAGCTTGGTGCGGCGCCACAGGAAATCATCCCCAGACCGGACGTATTCGCGCGCAACAGCCCAGTCGAGTTCGCGGGCCGTTACGGTCGCGCCAAAGGTTTGGCCCAAATCTGCGGCTGAATTGGCGTCGCCCAGAACATCCCAGGCTTCGGTGCCATAAGCGCGGATCAGGCGGCGTGTGGCGTAGGCTTCAAGGAAAGGATACTCGCTTGCAAGCTTGTCCTGCAACGCTTTTACGCCCTCCACGGGGAAATCGCCACCGGGCAGAGCGACACCGGCAGTCCAGTTGCCAGGGGTCTCGGGGAATACCATTTGGATTTTGGCAAGTGCAGCTTCGGCCAGTTTGCGATAGGTGGTGATCTTTCCGCCGAAGACGTTCAGCAGCGGGGCCTGTGCCTGATCCAGGGTTAGCACATATTCGCGCGTGGCCGCCGTGGCAGAAGATGCGCCATCATCATAAAGCGGACGCACACCGGAATAGCTCCAGACCACTTGATCCGCAGTCACCGGTGTGTCGAAATAGTTCGACACGAACTTGAGCATGTAGTCCCGTTCTTCGTCCGAGCAGGCGGGTTTGTCCTCGGGTGTGGTGTGATCCGCGTCGGTGGTGCCGATCAGGGTGAAGTCTTCCTCATAGGGAATCGCAAACATGATCCGGCCATCTTCACCTTGGAAGAAATAGCACCGATCGTGGTCATAGAGCTTGGGCACCACAATGTGGCTGCCCCGAACCAGCCGCACGGATTCGGAGCTGTTCTGGCCCAGTTTCTGATGCAGCACGTCGGCCACCCAGGGCCCCCCCGCATTCACCAGCATTTTTGCGCGGCGCAGGGTTTGTTCACCAGTCACCGTGTCCTGAAGGTGGATTTCCCAGTGGTCCGCATGGCGGTTGGCGCGGGTGACCTTGGTCCGGGTCAGGATTTCTGCGCCGCGAGCTTCGGCATCCCGTGCGTTCAACATCACCAGACGGGCATCTTCGATCCAGCAATCGGAATATTCAAATGCCTTGGCGAATTTGTTTTTTAAGGGTTTGCCTACCTTGTCTTTGGTCAGATCGACTTTAGTGGTGCCGGGAAGGATGCCGCGTTTGCCAAGGGTGTCGTACATGAACAGGCCAAGACGGATCAGCCACGCTGGGCGGCGGCCTTTCATCCACGGCATGATCTTGGTCAGGAGGCGCGCGGTCGGCGTGTCGCTGTCAAAGCGCATATCGCGGTGATACGGCAGCACAAAGCGCATGGGCCAGGAGATATGCGGCATGGCGCGCAGCAATACTTCGCGTTCAATCAGGGCTTCTTGAACCAGACGGAACTCAAAATACTCCAGATAACGCAGGCCGCCGTGGAACAGTTTGGTCGCCGCCGAAGACGTGGCCGAGGCGAGGTCATTCATTTCCGCCAGTGTCACAGTCAGCCCGCGTCCAGTGGCGTCGCGGGCAATGCCGCAGCCATTGATTCCGCCGCCGATGACAAACAGGTCCGTGATGTTCTCGTTACTCATTTTCGTTGCTTTCGGTTTCGCCTAATCCCGCCACAAGGATTCGCGTCCCAGCTGTTGCTGCGGCATCGGAAAAATCCTGCGGGACAGGGCGGTCGGTTATAATCGTGTCCAAGTCTTCCAGCGCGCAGATGCGCACCGGGGCAGAGCGGTCGAATTTACCGCCATCACACACCAAAATACGGTGGCGGGCGTTCTTTAGAATGGCCCGCGCGACGGCGACTTCGCGTGCGTCGTGGTCCAGAATCGATCCGTCGTCGTCCATGGCAGAGGCGCCGATGACGGCATAATCGACTTTGTAGCGAGAGATGAACTCGACCGCTTCTTCGCCGACAATCGCGCCGTCACTTTGCCGGATACTCCCGCCTACAAGGATCAGATCCTTCGGGCTTTCTGTCATCATTATATTGATAATGTTGATATTATTTGAAAGGATCGTCAGCCCAGAATGGCTGGACAGGCTGCGTGCGACCTGTTCGGTGGACGTGCCAATGTTGAGCGCGAGCGAGCAGTGTTCCGGGATGATCTCGGCCGCCAAGGCCGCCATGGCGCGTTTGCCCGATGCATTAAGGCTGCGCCGTTCCGCATAGCCCCTGTTGGCAGCTGACGCGATCCTTACCGCGCCACCGTGTACCCGGCTGAGCAGGCCACGCGCAGACAGATCTCGAAGGTCTGTGCGAACCGTCTGCAAGGACACGCCAAAGCGTCCTGCAAGGTCTTCGACCTCGACCCGATCCTGACTGGTGAGCATGCCAAGGATTTCGTTTTGGCGGTCCGTTGCGTCCATTTGCTTTCCTTTTAACGGCGCTGATAGCAAAGACGCATCCAAATGTCACGAGAAGGTTTTCTATGAATGTCCAATTGTACAAAAAAGAACGGCCTCCCCGTAACCAGGAAGGCCGATGTAACAAAGGTATTGGTTCTGAAATTACATGTGCGATACGGAGGGAATCGTCATCGCAAGAAAGAAGAGTTTGCCGAGTAATAGCGCCAGAATGACCATGGACAGTCCGGGTGCCAGACAGGAGCGGATCACTTGGTCAGGATCAGCTTGCCTGCGCGAGTGATCCGCAGCGAATAGACTTGACCGTTGAGAACAATACGCGCCTGATTGCCGCCTTTGGTCAACTCAACTGCGTCATGGGTCGGATAGGGTTCGGAGGAAGCAGCGCGAACAAGATTGTCAAC
>SPLB01000225.1 GCA_004566265.1 Paracoccaceae bacterium
AAAGAAAGTCCGCCGTAAACCAGACCGGTATAAAGCTGTACTGCCGAGGCCCCGGCGCAGATCTTGGCGTAAGCCTGTTCAGCAGTTGAAATGCCGCCGACTCCGATCAGGGGGACCCGACCTTCCAGCCGTGCAGAGAGTTGCGCAAGGATGCGAGTGGACTTCTCAAACAAGGGCGCACCAGACAGGCCGCCCGTCTCGCCTTTATGCAGGCTTGCAAGGCCAGCGCGGTCGAGTGTTGTATTGGTTGTGATAACCGCATCAATGCCGCTTTCCACCGCGACTTCGGCCACTTCCACCAGGCCAGTCTCATCAAGATCGGGGGCTATTTTCAGGAAGACTGGTACGCGTTTTCCCAAGTTATTTCGGGCCTTGATCACACCGGCCAGCAGCGCTGAGAGGGCCGCCTTGCCCTGGAGATCGCGCAGCTTTTCGGTGTTCGGCGATGATACATTGACGGTGGCGAAATCCAGATGCGCGCTGCAATGTTCCAGCACCCGGACAAAATCCTGCGCGCGGTCTTCGCTGTCTTTGTTTGCTCCGAGGTTTAGGCCGATCACTGCGTTTTGGGGGCGCGCGGCCAGACGGCTGCCGATTGCGTCCATGCCTTCATTATTGAAGCCAAAGCGGTTGATGGCCGCGCGGTCTTCCGTCAGGCGAAAGAGGCGGGGTTTTGGGTTGCCGGGTTGAGGGCGAGGCGTGGCAGCTCCGACCTCAATAAATCCAAAGCCGGCTTGCGAGAGCGGCAGGAGTGCCTCGGCATTTTTGTCAAAACCAGCGGCCAGCCCCACCGGGTTCAGCAGGTCAATGCCCGCAACATTTGTACGCAGACGCGACGACGTCACAGGTCCAGGGCATGGGGTCAAACCCGCCCGAAGCGCTTTGATAGAAAGCCCATGTGCGACCTCGGGATCAAAGCGGTGAAGGGTGGCGAGGGCGATTTTCTCTACAAGTTTCATCAGCTGTTGATACCTAAACTGTGGTCTGAAGGTCTGCTCAGACCATTTCGGACGGGAATTGGTGCCGACCATCGACCAGGGGAAGGGGTGCGACCCAGACCACTTCGTCGCGGGTCATCGCCCGATAAAGATGCGGGAATTCGGCACCTCCACGCGACACTTCCCACTTTAATGATGGCCCCATTGCGTCGGTATCAAATGCCAGCAGCCAGAGCCCATCGACACCGGCGAAGTGCTTGGCCGCGGTTTCAGCGGCTTGTGTGGCGGTTGAGAAGTGAATGAAGCCATCCGATTGGTCGATCGGAGCGCCAAGTGTTTCGCCTTTGGCGTCGAAATCGCACCATTCGGGGGCACGGAAAATCTTGTAGATCAGCATGCCTTTTGTCATGCCGCGCGTTGTTCGCATTATCAAGCATCAATTGCGCCAATGGTGCCGTTGCGACATAACCGTGTTACAAGAATCGTCTCTGGCTGCGTCCACGCAGGCCATGGGCATGACGCGAGAAATACATTCAACAGCATGATGAGGATTAATTCATGGTGACACGTTTCCTGAGTTCGGTTGCAGCGCTGGGTCTGACTGCTGGGTTTGCGGCTGCAGACTATAAACTGACCATTCTGCACACCAACGATATCCACAGCCGGATCGAGTCGATTAACAAGTACGATTCCACATGCAACGCCGAGAGCGAAGCTGAAGGCAAGTGCTTTGGTGGTGTGGCGCGGATCAAATCTGCTGTGGACGCAAAGCGGTCAGAACTGGCCGGTCAGAACGTCCTGGTTCTGGATGCTGGTGACCCTTTCCAGGGATCGCTTTTCTACACCACCTACAAAGGGGCGGCGGAAGCAGAATTCATGGAAGCCATTGGTTATGACGCAATGGCGGTCGGCAATCACGAATTTGATGATGGCCCAGAGGGTTTGGCCAAGTTTATCGATGCCGTCTCTTTCCCGGTGATTTCTGGCAACCTTGATCTGTCCTCTGAGGCCAGCATCAAAGACAAGGTAGGCAACCATGTTGTTTTGGAAGTTGGGGGCGAAAAAATCGGGATCATTTCCGCGCTGGCGACTGACACCGTCGATACCTCTTCTCCGGGTGACAATGTTGTCTTCCAAGACGAGATAGAGAGCCTGAAAGCTGACGTTGCTGCGCTGGAAGCGGAAGGCGTGAACAAGATCATCGCGCTCACTCACGTTGGTCTGCCGAAGGATCTGGATATCGCTGCGGCTGTTCCAGGGATTGACGTTGTGGTCGGTGGCCACTCTCACAGCTTGCTGTCCAACACCAGTGACCGCGCGCAGGGTCCTTATCCGACCATGGTGGGCGATACAGCTGTTGTAACCGCCTATGCCTACTCCAAGTATCTGGGCGAGCTGGACGTGACCTTTGACGATGCGGGCAAAGTGACAGCCGCCACCGGTGAGCCGATTCTGCTGAACGCGTCCATCACCCCGGATGCAGACATGCTGGCGCGTGTCGCTGAGATGGGCGCTCCGATCGAGGAAATGAAAAAGCGCGTTGTCGCCAAATCCTCCGATGTGATTGTTGGTGACCGCAATGTCTGCCGCGCTGAAGAATGCTCGATCGGGAACCTCGTCGCGGATGCGATGCTGGATCGCGTGAAAGATCAGGGCATTTCCATCGCGATCCAGAACGGTGGTGGTCTGC
This sequence comes from Paracoccaceae bacterium, assembly GCA_004566265.1. Taxonomy (GTDB): domain Bacteria; phylum Pseudomonadota; class Alphaproteobacteria; order Rhodobacterales; family Rhodobacteraceae; genus Epibacterium. The sequence goes on from SPLB01000225.1 coordinate 2,629, forward strand.
GTGCCTCCATTGACGCCGGTGACGTCACCATGGGCGAAGTGCTGACCGTGTTGCCGTTCCAGAACACATTGTCGACCTTCTATGTTTCTGGTCAGACCGTGATCGATGCGCTGGAAAGCGGCGTATCTCAGGTGGAAGAGGGCAAAGGCCGTTTCCCGCAGGTGTCGGGTCTGAAGTACACTTTCGACCTGTCCGTCGCGCCGAACGAAGGTCGTGTGTCTGATGTGCTGGTCATGGATGGCGATGCTTGGGTCGCGATTGACACGGCAAAAACCTACGGTGTGGTGTCCAACAACTACGTCCGTGGCGGCGGTGATGGTTACAAAATGTTCCGTGACGCAGAAAACGCTTATGACTTTGGCCCCGATATTGCGGATGTGACGGCCGAATATATGGCGAAAAACGCGCCTTACACGCCTTACATTGATGGCCGTATCTCTAAGAAATAATCACCGCATATAGCTGTGATTTGCCGCCGTGCCCCCGGGGCGCGGCGGTTTTCTTTTGCTTTTCATCGCGCGAACCGGGTGGCAAATTGGGAGTCATGGATCACCCGCTGATTGCCCTCATTAACGCCCGCATTGAAGCTGCGGGAAAGGATGGCGCCTTCGACAATCTCGAAGGGGCGGGGAAACCTTTGCCAAAATGTGATGATCCTGAAAATGTCGTGATGAACCGCATTCTGAAAGACAATGGCGCGGTGCCCGAGGTGGTGAGCCTTAGTCGTCAGCTGGCGGAGCTGCGCCAAGAGCTGCGTGACACCGGTGATCGCACCAAACGGCGGGACATTATCAAAGACATGTCAATGATAGAGGCGCGGATCGAGATGGCCCGCAAACGCGGCTAGCCCCAGCGTTCCGTTGCCGCGCGAATGCGTCTGCCAAAAATGCGCGCGGTTTCAAGATCCTGCGCAATGACTTTCCCATCATTCTGACCGCTGTCACGGGCCATCAGCCCCAGCCAGGACCCATCGGTGTTCAGACCTGCGCGTTCCGGGAATACTGGCGCGCCAATGGCTGTTTGTCCGACCCAGATCATCCCCATTTGGGCTGCAAAAACGCTCAGTCTTTGGAGCGCCGCCAGCTTGTCACCCGATGGGTGCGTGGCGACTGTAAAACCTGCTGCCAGCTTGTCTTGCCAAGCTTGTTCCATCCAACGCTCGGCTGCTTCTTCCAGAAATAGGCCGAACTTTGCAGCGGTCGATCCCATATAGGTGGGCGCGCCAAAAACGATTGTGGGACAAGCATCCAATGCGGCCCAGTCTGCTGCTGTGACGTCATCCACATCAATCAGGTGCGTCGCGCCCATATCAGTGGCAAGCGCCTTGGCAATTTGAGTGGTATGGCCGAAGCCCGAGAAATACGCGATGCAAATACGTTCTTGTGTCATAGACGCAACCTGGGAGAGTTTGTCGATATCTGCAAGACAGATTCGAAGAGACTCTCTATGTGCGGAAGATTTGCGCTTACATTACCTACAGATGCCATGGCGCACCTATTTAAGGCGCAGGCTGCGAATCTTTTGCCGAACCTTCCGAATTATAACATATGTCCGACAGCAGTGGTTCATGCGATCAAATCTGGGCCTTTGGGACGGCAGCTGGTGTCCATGCGCTGGGGGTTTTTACCGCATTGGTACCAGACTGAGACGGCGGGACCGCTGCTGATAAACGCGCGCGCAGAAACCATCGCAGAAAAGCCCGCTTTTGCCGATGCCTGTAGGGAGCGGCGCGCTTTGATTCCGGCAGATGGGTTTTACGAATGGACCAAAGACTCCCACGGCGCGCGTCTGCCGTGGTATTTCCAGCGCAGCGATGGTGCGCCAATAGCTTTTGCTGCAATCTGGCAAAGCTGGCAAGGGACGGGCGTCAATTTGCCCATGGAAACCTGCGCCATTGTCACCACGGCCGCCAACACAAGCGTTGGCGCAATTCACCATCGCATGCCGTTGGTGCTGGACCCTGATGACTGGCCGCTTTGGCTGGGAGAAGCGGGATACGGCGCGGCGAAGCTGATGCAGCCGGGGCGTGAGGGCGTGCTGGAGTTTTTTCGCGTTGACCTCGAGGTCAACAGCAACCGCGCCAGCGGCCCGCAGCTGATAACACCCTTAGAAGACGGTGCGCCACCGCGTGGCCGGTTGATCTGAATGGGCGGGTGCGGTTTAGCGCGGATACCTGATCGCCGCTTGTAATGCACCTGTGGCGTGACGAACTCCGGGACCTGTAGTGCGCACGAAAAGACCTTGGTCACAGCACTGACCGACCAAATCGATGTGTAGTCTCAAACCCAATACATGCGAGGGCTGAATGCTTCGGCAGTTTGTCCAGTTGGCAAAACCATGAACTGCCTTACCTCGCTGCCTCGTGGCAGGGTCGGGACCGAGTGTCCGAATACTCAAGAAATTTGCGTTGGCTCGGCGTAAACCCAGCGTGGAACAAGGCATGAGTTTGACGCTTTCTTCCCGAATCGACCGTACCGGCTCACGGTCATGACACGGTGATCGACGTTCGCAGGATTTATGGTCAGGAGAGCACGTTCAAGGCCCGCAACCTGGGGACGGCGCAGGTGCTTCTTAATGCGGCAACCCACATCGAAAACCACCTCAGCCACCACGACAGCAGCTGATTTAGTCCTGTCGCAGCGGGTCCTTTACTTGGATGTTGCAACAGAATTGTTGGCGTAAATATATGGCGCAGGACGGTGATCAGACCCATCGCCGCATGGTTGGTCGCGCAGTGTATGAAGATGGCCTTGGTCGCGGCTTGGTGCTTAGGGATGGTGTCACTGGAACCGCGAAAACCGTGATCCTGAAACTCGGATTGCCTGTGCGTGTGCGGGCCTTTATCCTGCGCGACCGGTCTTGGTCGAAAAAAAGGGCAATACAATCTGTGCGCGGCCTTGGAACCGTGGTCACTAAAAGCCGTGATGCAGATGGCTTTGATGCCGCGGCAGCGCAGGCGCTGGCATATCTAGAAGCCACGAGTGCAGAGTGATTTCGCCCTTGGTCTCGGTGGTCGTTCCAATGATGGCAGCGGTGTAGCCTTCACTCTGCAG
>SPLB01000226.1 GCA_004566265.1 Paracoccaceae bacterium
TGCAAGAGATTTGCGTTGTCCGCGCCAGGATATCGACTCCCTGCGTTTTCCAGAAGTCCAGGAAATCTATGAAAATCCAATTTTCGGCAAGTTTGTCCCCCTCGCGTCGATAGATATCAATCACACGAAACGCGCTGGCTTTGCCCGTGCCCGGCATCCCCATAAACCCGCCGGTGGGTCGAAGCGTATAGATTGGATATCCAAAAAAACCGCCAAAGTGCCCTTCCGCAATGCGGCAATCATGTTCCGTTTGTGACCGCTCGGTAAAGGCTGCACGCATTGGGCCTGCATGCTGCTCCGCATAGCGGTCGATCGTATACGTCGCCCCGATTCCGCTGGGCCCCCACCAGATCATATCCTCGTGCCATGTGCGGCGCAGTTCCTCAGTGAGCGCCAAGCCGCTGTCCCATTGGCCTTGATAAGCGACCATTTCGCCAATCAAAGCCAGTGTTTTCTCACCTTCTTCAGGCGGTTGAGCGTCGAACAGCAATCCCGCGTGGGTTATGGGGCCTGGCTGTACCAATTGGGCTGCGGTTTGTGGCGGGAACGGGTGCAGCCCTGCTTGCATCATAAGGTGCGGAATATCAAAATACATCGCGGTTTCGACAATCTTCCCATTCTCGATCCTGTTGAACTCGGCGTAGCGCAGGAGCGCCATCTTTCGCGTCGGCCGAATGCCCAACCACGGTGCGTCAAACAGCCCCAAAAGATGGCCCATGGAAACGACCCAGACAGAGGAAAAACCGTCGATGCAGTTTCGTCCTGCCATGAATACATCCATGCGGCGCTGTGTCCTGGACAGGCTCTTTTTCAAGGGTATCCAGAATGTCTGCGCGACGTTTTCAGGTCCCTGCAGATCATTGAAGGGGTGAAAGCCGTGCCAAACGTAATCTTCTGAACAATATCTTTGAAACACAGTGGCGATTGCGGGGCCCTCTGCGGTTTCCAGTGCTGCATAGAAATCAAGAACTATCTTCTTTTCGGATTGGAACATCTTGTGCCACCTTTATTCAAGTGTTTGTTTTTTCTTATATATTCAATCTATACCCCTCATATCATCGCAAACGCCTGACCGAGGGCCAGAGCATTAGCAAAAGCGCGCAGACTCCGCAGAGACAGTACCCCAGAAAGATTGGAAACAGCGTTTCATTGAAGCTCAGGCCTATTGCCCCGGCAACAAAGACACCAACTACGGTCTGCACAGATGCTGTCACTGCGGCCGCCAACCCGGCCAAGTGACCAAGACCATCCAGCGCGATCGCGTTGAAGTTGCCGAAGGTAAGCCCGAGACAGAACAAAGCCGCAGAATTGGCCACCATGAAACCCCACAGGGGCGGATTGACGCGCAAAATCAGCAACATGACGACGACACCCACGGACCATGCGACAAGAGCAAACACCGCGCAGACACAAATTTTGTCCATTGAATAACGCTTTACTAAGCGCGCATTTGTAAGTGTTGCCGCCGAAATGAAGAGAGCCGCTGCACCAAAAAGCAGCGCGTAGCGGGTGCCCACGCCATAGGTCCCCTGAAAGAGCTGCTGCGAAGAGTTGATGTAGCCCATCAGCGCGCCGTAGCACAGGCCGCCCGCAAGTGTGAACGCAATCGCGCGCTTATCCGTCAATACCTCACGAACAGCCGCGAAAAGAACAAGGGGGGCGAAGGGCCTTTTTTTCTGAAGCGTTTCAGGTTGTCTGAGCAAGAGCCAAACAACACCCGAGACGCAAATGACCGACAGAAGGCCAAAAAGGCCCCGCCAAGGCATAAAAACGAGAAGGGCCTGGCCAAGGGATGGCGCAAGCACCGGCACCATGATGAAAATGCCCATGATGATGGACATGATCCGCGCCATAGCCGCGCCTTGAAAACGATCGCGAATGAGCGCCACGGTCACAATCCGTGGACCGGCCGCTCCACACCCCTGAAGAATGCGCCCGGCCAGCATGGCATCGAACGTTGATGCCGTGGCACAGACCACTCCACCAACGGCAAAAAGACCAGCCCCAATTGCCACAGCTGGACGGCGGCCAATACTGTCCGATAGCGGGCCAAAGAACAATTGGCCAACCGCGAGGCCAACGAAAAGGCAAATGATGACCATTTGCCGACGATTGTCATCGATAACGCCAAATTCTGACGCGATATCGCCAAGGGCCGGCAGCATGACGTCGATCGACAATGCGATTGTCGCCATCAAGACAGTTGCAATCGCGATAAGTTCGGGCCGTCTGGGGTGGTTGGTCGGGCTCATCAAATCCTTTTTCCCTTTGCTCAAACATATGCCTTGCCGCTTTGGCACAACAGGCTGTCACGCGAGTGAGGCGCTTACTGACGACGGCGCGGCGACTGGCATCGCTTCGCGAAGGCCGCCCGCTCTTCCGCTCGTTGACTTTTAAGTGATTTACTTTTGCCGCATAAGCTGATCAATTGGCAAACCAGTGTGGACCAAAGGACAACACCCAGTGAACAAGGCGGGCGAAATTGCATTTTTGAAGGTTGTCGAACTGGGATCCATTCGAGCGGCTGCGCGCGCACTGGGCCAGGACGCTTCCGGTATATCCCGCCGGATCACGCGATTGGAAAAGCGCCTTGGCACCAAACTCCTTGATCGCAATGGAAACGCGACCGCGGCAACAGCAAAGGGCCAATTGTACTACGAGCGACTTTCGTCGATCATTGACCAGCTTGCAGCGCTCGAGACGGAAATGAGCGGGGAAGATCTGGTTCCGAGCGGCCTGCTTCGGGTCACTGCGCCAATCGACTTTGGGCAAGAGCATGTTGCACAGTGGCTGCTTCACTATAAACGTCTGTACCCAAGCGTCGAGTTTGATCTCATTCTGGCGAATGATTTCCTGGACTTAAACCAGTCTCAGATTGACGTGGCCCTGCGTGTCGGGACTTTGCCCGACTCCGGTTTGATTACGAGAAAGCTGGCCGACGCGCCTCAGGCAATTGTTGCTTCGCCAGAATACCTCAAGCGGAAAGGAATGCCCGAACACCCCAATGAGCTTCCTGCGCATGACCATGTGTTTTTTTCCGCTGGCGCCCGCCAGCAGCATCTGGAACTCATTTCCGACGGTGGCTCAGTCCTGCGCGTATCCCGCTTGCATGGAATTGCCATCAACTCAGTACGCTCCGCTGTCAACGCTGTCGCAAACGGGCTTGGCATCTATTCTGGCCCGCTGTGGGCCTTTGCCGAAGAGATCGCGCGCGGCAACCTTGTCCAAGTCCTGGCGCGTTATGAACAGAAACAGCTGCCACTTTATGCGGTGCGTCAACCTGCTACGGTTGTCCCCGCTCGGATTTCGACCTTTATCTCTCATGTGTCGGATCGCATTCAATCAGTTGACGGAATGAACGCTGTCCCGCCCATGAGCGGCCGGTGATCATTTTGTTATGGGAACCGCCCCTGATGCGCCGGGGCGCGGCTGGTTCAAGCGTGCGGCTGCTTGTTCAGGGGGGAGGCTTGGCAAGAGGTCTTCTCGGCTTCTTGCAGAGTGACCTGCGCAGATTGGTCATGACTGGCTCTGGCCCCCACACAACACCTTGCATGCCCATAGCTTTCATCCACCGTTCCACTGTACAGCGGGCGGTCGCATGACCCTCGCGGCGCGGTTGATACCAGATTATTTGTTTACGTCCTGCGATCCACGCTAACCACTGATCCGGATTTTCGCCCCCCCTCTGAGCGACTGCCCTTCGGCAGGTTCGACGGCCGACCTGGACATCCATCGTTTCGATCCCCTTATCACGCCGGTGCATTTTGCCGATTATAGTGGGTAAGAGACCCCCGACCGCGATAAGAAAATCTGAATGACACTTAAAATATTGCGATCTGTTTCCGGGCGAAAACGGCTGTTGCGCAATTGACAGAACCGGTTCTTCGCCGCATTGACGAGGGCAACGTCGCCATCCTATCGGGGCGCCTCCGTCGCGTTCCTAGGCAGCCAGTTTCCTGAAATTTTGATTTGTGCCCGCACAATGCGGGTCGCTTGGTCTTGCCAATCTGCCAAGGACCATGACGCCGAGGATAAGTACATGGCAAAGAAGCAACCTTTTGAAAAGGCTTCCAAAGCCGCAGGTGGTTGGGGCGCACTAAAGAGCGTAGGCCGCCAATTGGTGGGCAGCGGCAAACCGGTGGCCGGAGCCAAGACCATGTTAAAAGCAAACCAGCCCGATGGGTTTGACTGCCCGGGTTGTGCTTGGGGAGACCCGGAACATGGATCCTCCTTTGAGTTCTGTGAAAACGGCGTGAAAGCCGTCGCTTGGGAGGCAACGAGGGCACGCGTAACGCCAGATTTTTTTGCCAAACATTCCGTCCAAGAGTTGCGCTGCTGGTCGGATCATGACCTGGAGCATCAGGGGCGCTTGACCCATCCGATGCGCTATGACGCTGACAGCGACCGCTATGTTGCCGTTGGCTGGGAAGATGCGTTCGCAGGGATTGCGGACCGGCTGAATGCCATCGAGGATCCTGGTCAGGCAGAATTCTACACATCGGGTCGCGCCAGCAATGAGGCAGCGTTTCTCTACCAGACTTTTGTACGCCTCTATGGAACCAACAATTTCCCAGATTGCTCCAACATGTGCCACGAGGCCAGCGGTGTTGCGCTGACGGAGTCCATAGGCATTGGCAAGGGCACCGTGCAGCTGGAGGATTTTGAAAAGGCGGACACAATTTTTGTGGTTGGGCAAAACCCGGGCACCAACCATCCGCGCATGTTGGCGGATCTGCGCAAAGCCACAGAGCGCGGCGCGCGGGTTGTCGTATTCAATACGCTGAAGGAAAAAGGCCTGCAACGATTTGCAGATCCCCAAAACAAACTAGAGATGATCCGAGGTGGGTCAAAGGCAACGTCAACGGATTACTTCCGGCCCCGTTTGGGTGGCGATATGGCGATTTTTCGTGGCATGGCTAAAGTTGTCTTTGCAGCAGAAGATGCCGCGCAGGCGGCAGGAGATGCGCCGGTGCTTGATCATGCTTTCATCGCCGAACACAGTCAGGGGTTTGAGGACTACCGTGCTGTGGTCGAGGCAACGGACTGGGCGCAGATTGAAGATCAATCGGGTCTTTCCCGAACGCAGATTGAAGAGGCGGCAGGGTTTTACCTTGAAGCCGACAGCGTTGTCGCCACCTGGGCGATGGGCATCACCCAGCACCGTCATTCCGTGCCGATGATCCGCGAGATCGTGAACTTTATGCTGCTCCGTGGCAATATTGGCCGCCCAGGTGCTGGGCTGTGTCCGGTGCGCGGCCATTCCAATGTGCAAGGCGACCGGACCGTTGGCATCAACGAAAAAGCGCCAAAGCCACTGATTGACGCAATGGAAAAGGAGCTGGGCGTGCCAATGCCAAGGGAACCTGGTCACAATGTGCTGCAGGCGATCGGCGCGATGCTGTCCGGCGAGGCCCGCGCGTTCATCGCCCTGGGTGGCAATTTCGCCCGTGCTACGCCGGACAGCCAGCTGATTGATCAGGCAATGCGCAACCTGGATCTTACGGTCAATATCGCAACAAAACTGAACCATAGTCATCTCATGCCTGGGGCGCATTCTTACATCTTGCCATGTCTGGGGCGGACCGAAATTGACCGCAACTCTAAAGGTGTACGCCAAATTGTGACGGTTGAGGATTCCATGTCGATGGTACACGGATCCGGAGGGATCAATCTGCCTGCCTCCAAAGAACTGAAATCCGAGGTCCAAATCATCGCAGGGATTGCCAAGGCGACGGTGGGGGATGCGGTCGTGGATTGGGACGCTTTGGGCGATGACAACGATAAGATCCGCGAGCTGATTGAGCGGGTTTTACCGGCCTTTGAGAACTACAACGAAGCTGTGCGAAAACCCCGTGGGTTCCACCTGTTCAACAGCGCTGCCGTACGACAGTGGAACACGCCAACGGGCCGGGCGAATTTTTCGGTCGCGGATCTGCCCAAGGAAACGGAATGGCAACAGGCTAAGGGGGACGATCAAACCTATATCCTGCAAACCTTCCGCAGCCATGACCAGTACAATACCACTGTCTATGGAATGGATGACCGCTACCGGGGCGTTTATGGAGAGCGCAACGTGGTGTTTATGCACCGCGATGACATTGCGCTCATCGGAGCCGAAGCAGGCGACCGGGTCGACGTTTTGGGCTGCTTTGAGGATGGGGTTGACCGGACTGCGGCAGATTTTCGTCTGGTGCCCTATGATATCCCTCGGGGCTGTGTGGCGGGCTATTATCCCGAACTGAATGTCTTGGTTCCGCATCAACACTATGGCGACAAAAGTTTCACCCCCTCCTCCAAATCGGTCAGGGTGAATTTTCGCCTGCGCGCCAAATGACTCCGCCTGATGTTTTGGTTGCAAGCGCCGAAAAGCTTGTGGCGCGTATGCCCGAGCTGTCCCCCTTGTCGGCAGGGATCTTGAGGGCCGCAGACCTTGGGCTGGCGCAGGACAGCCGCAGTTTTGCCCAGAAAATGGGACTGGCTCACGCCTTGGTTTTGCGGGAGTGCGTCATACTTGCAGAGGAACTGGGGTTGATTGCGCTGGAGATGCGAAACGACCGCTCGCAGCGCCTGTTTTACCGCCTGTCGGCACAGGGCCAAGTGCTTTTAAAGGAGACATTTGCAGATGACAGTGCCCCTACGCTTGGCTGACCAGATCCAACGTGACACAACGCAAGTGGTGACGGCTCTGCGGGTAACCGATCAAGGTGTACAAGCAGGGTCGCGCGAGGTCGCCGATGAACTGCCCGTGGCAATGGTGTTTGATGGCGCCAGCCTCGCGGTGATGCTCGCAACGCCCAATGACATCGAGGACTTCGCGCTGGGTTTCGCCTTCACAGAGGGCTACGTCGCAGACATAAATGAAATCGCGGAGTTCGAGCACGTCGCCCATCAAGATGGGATTGAGGCGCGATTTTGGTTGTCTGCGGATCGTTCCCAGGCGCTGGCCCGCCGTCGCCGGGCATCTGTCGGGCCGATCGGGTGCGGCTTGTGCGGAATTGATAGCCTGGAACAGGCCAACCGCCCCCTCCCCCGTATACCGACATCCGACGTCAAATTTTCGTACGATGACATCAACGGGGCTTCACGGGCCCTGCGTTGCGTGCAGCCTGTGCATGATCGATGCCGCGCAGCACACGCTGCGGGGTTTCTTGTGCCCAAAAAAGGACTGATCCTCGCGCGTGAAGATGTCGGCCGTCACAATGCGCTCGACAAGCTGACAGGCGCGCTCCTCCGACAAGGTGTCGATCCCGCGACGGGAGCCATCGTAATAACATCGCGTATCTCGTTAGAACTTGTCCAGAAATGTGCCATGGTCGGTTGTCCAATGCTTGTCGCGGTCTCTGCCCCCACCGCGCATGCAATTCGACAAGCCGAAATCTCAGGGCTCACACTGGCTGCAAACGCAAAGGGGGAGGGCTTTGATCTTTATGACCCAGCAGGGCGTTTGCGCGCCTGATGTCAACAGCCCGCGACGTTTCTGTCATTTTTGACAGTGATGCCAGACCCTCGCCGGGGGGGCTGCATCAAGCTTCAAGACTTGGCGCCTCTTCCTGCGCGGTTGCCCGGTCCTAATCCTGCAAAACCGCCCGGCTCCATTCGGACAGAAAGGAGCGTTTCTTCAGCTGGTCAAGGTACACCATCAATCCCGGTCCAATCGGAATACGGTTTAGCGAGGTTTCGATCTGCTCTAATTCCACCGCAACCACATCTGGCTGCGCCCCATGCGCCTGCAAGAGCAAGTGATCAATAAAATCCCGAGCAAGACCCGGCGAAGAGGCCGTTGTTGGGATTAAAACAGTGCGCAGCATAACGGTGGTAAAATCCGTGGGGAGCACAATGGAGAAGGCATCCTGCGCCTCGCGGTTCAACGCATAGCTCCCCAGAACATTGTACGCGATTAAAAGCTCTCCCTTCGCCACCGCGTCGATCATATCCGACGAACAGCAATACAGTTGCACGTCCAGCGCGCCCATGACCTCGGTCAAACGCCAATAGGTCTCGGATGCACGCGTATCCTGTGTTGCAAACAGATACCCCAACCCTGACGAGCGCACGTCATAGGTTCCGACCCGACCGCGAAAAACCTCTGGGTGTTGGCGCAATAAATCAA
>SPLB01000227.1 GCA_004566265.1 Paracoccaceae bacterium
AAGGCTTTTTGCGGTCCGAGACCTCGCTCATTCAGACCATCGGCCGCGCCGCACGGAACGCCGATGGCCGTGTGATCATGTATGCCGACAAGATCACCGGCTCGATGGAGCGCGCGCTGGCCGAAACCAATCGCCGCCGCGCCAAGCAGATCGCCTATAACGAAGAACACGGCATCACGCCCGAGACGGTGCAGAAAAACGTCGAAGACGTGCTGGCGGGGCTCTACGAGGGCGACGTGGACATGAACCGCGTCACCGCCACTGTCGACAAGCCGATGCATGGCGCGAACCTCGAGGCGCATCTGAACGGCCTCAAGGAAGAAATGCGCAAAGCCGCCGAGAACCTGGAGTTCGAAGAGGCCGCCCGCCTGCGCGACGAGGTCAAACGTCTGGAGGCCGTGGACCTCGCCGTCAGCGACGATCCGCTGGCCCGACAATCGGCAGTCGAGGCCGCCTCCGAAGCTGCCGTGAAGTCCCGAGGCCGCTCAACCGCCGGCCGCGCAGGGCAACGGGGCGGGAATGTGAAACGGCGTGGGCGGTAGAAAGCTACTTCTGAAAACAGTCCTTTCCACGACAGCGCCCCCGATCTATTACTGCTATATGGCGAAAAAGAATTATATTATTTTCAGTGACGAATCGGATAGTTCTGGAAAGTTCTATGGAAATTTCTTCGGCGGGGTGCTTCTGAAGGCTGAAGATCGTCAAGCCATCGAAAAACTGCTTGCAGCAAAGAAAGAAGAGTTGAACTTTGGCAACGAATTAAAGTGGCAAAAAGTAACTCCGAACTACTTGGCTAAGTACAAAGAGTTCATGGATTATTACTTTACGTTTGTAGCCAGTGGGCGCCTTAAGGTTCGCATAATGTTCACTCAAAACATCTACGAGGCACAAGGCCTAACCAAGGAACAACGGGACAAAGCTTATTTTTACCTATATTATCAATTTCTTAAGAACGCATTCGGACTGCGTTACTGCACCCCCAGTTCGCTTGATCGGGTAACCTTTAGTATATTCTTGGACCAGATCCCGGACACAAAGGAAAAAATCAATAACTTCAAAACATATTTATCGGCAATACCCGAAACTCTTTCATGGGAAGGCCTCAACTTAAGAATTCCTAAAAGTCATATCGCAAACGTGGACTCATCCGAGCATTCAATTTTGCAGGGCTTGGACGTGATATTAGGTGCAATGTGTTTTCGCTTGAACGACAAACACAGAGAAAAGCCGGAAGGTGCCCGGGTTAGAGGTAAACGAACCATCGCTAAAGAAGCACTATACAAAAACATCAACCGTCGAATTCGTGAAATCTACCCGAATTTTAATATCGGGGGTTCCACAGGAATTCAAAACGGCCCTGCGGACCGATGGCATCACCAATACAGGCATTGGCGCTTTGTTCCCACAAATCACACAGTGGATCTCGACAAAGGCAAGAGAAGAGCCCCGACCGGTCCTACATGAATAATCCAAGTGGGACTTGGACCTTCGGAACAATCAGGGCTCTGGTTTTTCTACACACAAAACTCACGTGCAGTCAACGTGGGACTACATGTTGGAGCACGCCCCATAAAAAGCACAACATAAACCTTCACCTGCGGTGTGCACTTGAAACCGCTATTGAATAACAACGCCCGCTGCGCATCCGTCAGCCAAAAAAGATCAGACATGTTCACCGCTCGGTTTTCGAACCGTGAAACACGCGGCCAAGCAGAAATCAATCGGTCCTGAGCCTAGCCAACGCGGCGCATGTGCGGCCCAAGGCCCAATGAGAATTGATGTTCTAGGCCACGTGCATTTCACGCAAATCCCGCCGCTTCAGCGCAACGCGCGCCAAGCCTCCGTACACATGAGACACACGCGCGCGGCCATGCGCGCCAACCAGACCCTGAACGGCCGCCAATTCCGGAAACAGCGTAAACAGCTCGCGCCTGCCTTCGTCGGACAGGCCCAGCACCGCTTCGGGGCCCGGCCAAAAGGTTTCAGTGGCCACCCCTTCGGCAAAGATCACTTCGTGTTGCTCTGTCATCAGATGAACGTAGGTCACGCCAAACGCAACACCTCGGCGCGTGCAGCGCGGATCTATATCGCTGAGCAGTTTGGCCGACACAAAAGCCTCGCTCCGGCGCGCGCTTTGCCCAAAAACGTGACGTCCCGCAACCAACCGATGCTGAGGCGACACGAGCATTGGCCGCTGCGGCGATATAAACCCACCTGGCTTGACACAATAGGGGCGCAGTTTCGGGTTCGCCCGCAATTCCTCTGGCGAAAGGCTGCGGCGTCCGGTCCAGATCACAGGCCGAAACCCATTGTCCGCGGTCTGCACCAGATCTCCAACCTGAATATTCCCCGCTGGAACCGCCCCACGGGCGGTCGCGATGCGCACATCCGGCGTAAAGCAGGGGACGCCCGCAGCATAGAGCTGCGGCACCGTATTGATTTGATTGGGAGCCACCCCTTCGAGCACCAGTTGCTCTCCGCTGGGGAAGGACAAAAGCGCATTCCCCAACCCGTCATCACCAACAGCAACGTCCCAGGCCCGGACCGCTCCGCCCGGACCAGTGCCGCCGATCAGATCGGACACATCTAGTTGGTCGTTGAAATGGCCATTCCCATCATCATCACTGATGTCAAAGTCGCTTACAGAGTCGACCCCGCCTGAGGCTGTCAGGACCAGTTCATCATAACCGGTCCCGCCGGTGATAGAGTCATCACCGGCACCAAAACGGACCGTATCATCGCCCGCGCCCGCATCAATCACAACACCTGCACTGTCAGCAGACGCATCGACCTGATCAGACTGGTCTGTCAGATCCAGCGCCTCGATTTCCGAGAAAGTAACGGTGTCAGAGCCATCGGTGATCGTACCGGCCTCACCCCCAGTATAGGTGACGGTGACGCCCGAAGGGACCGCCGTAAGGTCGACGGTATCGACATCGTTGCCCCCTTCGCCCCCTTGCAGCGTGTCATTGCCAAAATTGTCTTCGAGCTGGAACGTGTCGGCGTCGGCGTCACCGAACATCAGATCCGCGCCGTCGCCGCCAGCCAAGGTGTCTGCCCCATCCCCACCGAGCAGCGTGTCACCTCCTTCGCCACCATCCAGACAGTCGTCGCCGATGCCGCCGTCCAAAAGGTCATCGCCGTCTTCACCCGACAGCACGTCATCACCGCCCTGGCCATAGACCGTGTCGTCGCCATCCCCCCCAGAGATCGTATCCGCCCCTTGTTCGATCGGCGTTACATCTGACTCTTCTATGGTATTGCCAGACAGGGTGAACCCCGAGTAGCCATCGCGGGTCTGCAACGTAAATTCGATTTCACACTGATCCTGAAACTGGGCCGAGAACCAAGCGTCTTGATCTTTATAACTATTTTGTTCGCTTCCGGTGGCTTTCACCAACCCGCCCACATCTTCTGTGGTCAGCGATGTATTCTTCGAGACACCAAATGTGGTGAAACTGTTGCCATCAACAATAACAGCCTCAGCATCACCTGAGCCGCTGTTGTCGTCGATATCATTGAATGTTGCGGTCGAGTTTAGATAAACTGGATCACTGGTGCTCGGGTCAAAAAACTCCAACCGGAATTTCGCCTGATCACCCGCGTCATCCCCTTTGAGCATTATTTCTCCGCCGGCAAGCTTGCCAAAGCTGACGGACATATCTTCATTGGATTTTTCGACAAGAACAAGTTTGCCTGAAACTTTCGTGCCGTCATCCAGCATCGCAACATTGCTGAAGACCGCATAATCCCCGGCAGACCCGGTTGAACCATCATGCGACACGCTTTGCAAATAATTGATGTCAAGCACCAATGGCGACGCATCAAGCCCCTGATGAAACCCTTCACTGATGTCACCATAGACGAGGTCATTGCCCTCGCCAGCGGAGATGAGATCATGGCCTTCTAGACCAGTAACCGTATCATCGCCAGCTCCGGCATTGATGCTGTCGTCGCCGGTCGAACCGTGGATATTATCGTTCATTGTGCCGCCGGTCATATTCGTTTTCCAAAATTCAGTTCCGCGTGACGTAACGCACGGTAAAAATTAATGGCGCGGGGTGGACCCGAATCCCTCCCGCCAAAACAGTGGGGCAAGCCTTACGCAAAGCCCGATAAAGAATAGTAAAAACGTCAATAATTCTATGGCATGTCCCGTTTGAGGCAAAGGACACTCTTTCCCCGCATAGATCGGGGCTTGGTCGCATCGCTGTCCGGCTGTGCTGCTCTCATCTTAAGTGTCGGTGTTCAAGACGCCGCCACTTTTCACAGCAACACGGATAGGACACATGGCGAGAGACATCATCACCGTCTTACCTGATCCGCTCGGTTGTCAGACATCTGATTGGCTGGGCCCTTGAGGCTGAGCTGAACGCTTTGCTTGCGCAGTTTGCCGACGGCGGGACCCCACCGGGACATGCGCAGGTCGCCGGCACGGCCTTTGGCCACTGGGCGAGGTCATGACCGATGTTGGCCTTCTTCCCGCAAAGCTGCCGTCTGTTCGTGATCGTGGGAGAGAGAAGTGCCGCACAGGGCCTCTGCCAAACCAGTTGGGCGGACCACCGCCAAACCAAAATCCGCGCTCGACTGAGATCATCCCGCGTACTTTGCAACCGGCCGTTCAAGCTGCCGCATCGCCGCGCTCAAAATATTCCGTATGAAAAAAACCTGTCGGCCTTAAATAGCGGCGCAGACGCGCGGTTGCGAGCCTGGAGCGGATACGGTGCTGCAGGGGCAAAAGAGACCGCCGCCGAACCGCGAAACACCAAAGGGAACGGCATTCTCTGAATGCTGCCCCCTTTGGTTTCATCTCAATGCTGGTTTATGAGCCCAACGCGCTGGTCAGTGTTTTGGCGTTGTGCAGCATCATATCGATGTATGTGGCGGCTGGACCGTCCTGGCCAGAGAGCGCATCGGAATAGATGGTGCCACCAATCTCCGCACCGGTTTCGGCGGCGATTTGTTCGAGCAGACGGTTGTCGGTGATTGCTTCGACAAAGACCGCATCGATGCCATCTTCGCGGATCTGCGTGATCAGCTGTGCAACATCAGCGGCTGAGGCTTCGCTTTCGGTGCTGAGTCCAACCGGCGCGACAAAGTTCATGCCGTAGGTTTTTGCAAAATAGCCAAACGCATCATGGGCGGTGACAATGGTGCG
>SPLB01000228.1 GCA_004566265.1 Paracoccaceae bacterium
CGAGCAATCAATGCCAAAGCGGCTGTTTCCCCCCCACAGGTAAGGTGTGCCGATCAGCGTTTCTGCAACAGCGACAGGGTCGCTCAGGCGATCGCTGTTCGCGCGCAAATGTGCCTTTGGGATATACCCCTGATCGGTTTTGGCAAAGCGTTCACCAACGCTTTGCACCTGCAATTGCGACCCAAATGAGAAACTGAGCCGGTTGCGGGATTTGAAATCCTCCGCCTCATAGGCATGCGTTGCGGGCGCGCTGACCCAATGAGTTGCGCGCGCGGCCTCGTGCAAAGCATCCGAAAGCAGAAACCCGCGATAGCCGTCTTTTGCGGCTTCGACCTCGACCCATCCTCCGGTGCGAGCCACGACCGCGACTTCATCACCAAACAACAGCTGCCGATCGCGGGGTCCATCAGGCGCGCGCAGCAGATCAACAACGGGGCGTGCGACAGAAAGGGTCACAGTTTCAGCATGTTCGGCAAGGCGGCAAATAATGCGCGGGCGCCTTGGCCTACGCCGCCCTTGCGGCGAGCGGGTTGGTTGGATTGGTTCCAGCCGTAGATGTCAAAGTGCATATAGCGTAGGTCATCCGTGAACCGGCGCAGGAACAGCGCGGCGGTGATAGAACCCGCCAACCCACCTGAGGGTGCGTTGTCCAGATCGGCAATGGCGGGCTCGATTTGCGATTCATAGGGCGTGTGGAATGGCATGCGCCAGACCGGATCAGCCATTGTGATCGCCGATTGAGACAGGGTTGCGGCATCGCCTTCGTTGTCGGTGTAGAACGGTGCAAGATCGGCCCCAACAGCAACGCGGGCCGCGCCCGTAAGCGTCGCCATCGATATCAAAAGATCTGGCCTGTCCTCAGTCGCCAAAGCGAGCGCATCCGCCAGGACCAGCCGCCCTTCCGCATCGGTATTGTTCACTTCAATCGTCAGCCCCTTACGCGAGGTTAAAACATCGCCGGGACGGAATGCCGGACCAGAAACGGCGTTTTCCACCGCCGGGATCAGCACCCGCAGGCGCAGGGGCAGTTTTGCGGACATGATCATCGACGCAAGGCCCAGAACATTGGCCGCCCCGCCCATGTCTTTTTTCATCAACCCCATGCTGCCGCCGGGTTTCAGGTTCAGACCGCCCGTGTCGAAACAGACGCCTTTGCCAACCAGTGTAAGGGTCGGGCCCGCGCTGCCCCAGCGCATCTCAATCAGACGTGGGGCGCGGTCTTCGTCGCCGGCTGCTCGTCCAACGGTGTGGATCAGCGGGAAGTTTTCGGTCAGTAAATCTTCCCCCAAGATGGTCTTGACCGATGCGTCATGCGTGTTTGCCAGTCTCTCAACAGCCTCTTGCAACGCTGCTGGACCCATATCTTCGGCGGGGGTGTTGATCAGGTCACGAATCAGCCACTCTGCCGCGGCGAGCGCTTCGATCGCTGTGCGATCTACCCCTACAGGAGCGACCAACTGCGCATCAGATTGCGCGCTGGATTTATAGCGATCAAAGCGGTACTGGCTCATCAGCCAGCCGTAAGCTTCGATATTTTTATCAAAGCTTGCGGGCATTCTTTCTGACAGATTGTAGGTGCCTGCTGGTAGGGTTTCGGCGACAGCTGCCAAAACAAAACGTTGGCGCTTGCGCTGCGCAGCGGTGCCAAAACCTACCAAGACCCGATCTATATTGCCTTCAGGGGTAGAGACCGTCAGGCATTGCCCCCAGCCGCCTGAGAACCCCTGTACCTGCGCCCATGTGCGGACAGCATCTGGCTGATCGGCAAGGAATTCTTTGCATTGATCCGCGGTGGTCACATGGATCGCAATGGCTGCCTCTGTGGGCAAGGCGAAGGAAGGCGTCGGCATGGAGGATACTCCGATCAAGAAGCGTCGTTTGTCTGTGTCTCGCAGAGTATAGGCCCGGGCCGCAGCTGCAAGTCCCAGTAACGGCCAAACTCGCGTTTGGATTGTGACCGAAATTTTCCACGCAGGTCTACCCAGGTCGCCAGCGGCGCCTGGGCAGAGTTGTGATACAAAAAGCCAATTAGCCCGGTAGGCCCTGTTGCTCCCAAACCGCGGTCAGCGACCGTTCACCAACACGAATCAAACGAAACAGAGTCGCAGCGGTGGCCGGGTGATCACGGGCATCAATTGCAACTGTTACGTCGCGGGCAATACTCGTAATATTGGTCAAGCCGATTTGATCTGAGATCGCGATCAACGACCGCGCGCTTTTGCGGAGTTTTTCCACATCATTTTGTCGCCAAAGACGTTCACAATGCGTCAGACGCACTGCAATCTCTTCAATGGCGCGACAGACAACATCCTCTGCGCTGACTTCTCCCAGCTGTCGGTAGAGATCCGAAAGCTTTTGCGAGTCCAGATGGACGTTTTCCCTATGATTGACTGTAAGAATATTAGCCACCACGATTCACCCCGTATTCGGTATGCCCCCACGGCACCGGTACAATGTGCCTCTCAACCGTTGTCAAAAGGTTGCTTTCGGATTTTGATATCTGTCGAATTTGGTGACAATTGCCGCTATGCGCCAGGACCAACCCTATTTGTCTTGCGCCAGAATGGCAGTCTCAAACACGACGTGAAGGAAGATCTCGGTGATTGCGTTCCGCCCCTTCACAGCCAAATTGCTCCCTCATTTTTAACACGCTGCTGCGATAGTTCCGCAGCGACAGCGCTTTTTGAATATCATTCACCCAGTGCGTGATAACAGTGGAGGAGGCTGCGCGGTGCTGACCCGGACGCGCTTCCTGCACATCCTGCTTCGGTCCGATCCGAGCAGCATTTCAGGACACCAATGAACGCGCCCCAATGTTCCCTAGGTTCGCGGGCCTTGGGATGGCCGATCCGATCTGGGCTTCTACTGATATAACAAGAATTGCGATTGGCTGCCGACAAAGGAGATTCCGCTCAAGGTGATGGCCGCGATGCGTCCGCTTGGCAATGCGGTGCCGCCCGGCGTGGGAGGGCCAGGCGATCCGTTGGCCCCGGATGCCAGGCACGAAAAGAGCCTTCCAAGACTCAAGTTAAGACCGATAGCATGCCCCGGAACACCAAGGTCCACCGCAATCCCGGAGTCGACTTTGCTGCGCCAATAGCGGTTTTCGAGGTTAATTTTAGAAGAGCCAGATCACATTGGATCTTGTGCGCGCAGCATTTGTGCCGCGCGGGCATAACCGCCCGAGGCGCCGTCCACAAAATGCATGTGGTCTGCGCGCATGGCAGAAGGCACGATGCACGTCACCATCGCCTTATCCTGCGCAAACAACCCGTAACGCAGAAGTTTTGCATCGCGTGCTTGAACAAGCAGCGCTTCAATGCGGTCGCGGGTTTCCAGCGGGCAATCGATCGTCAGTTTCAGCCCGTCATCATACTTGCGAAAGTCAGCGTTTGCCGCGGTTTCAGCGCGATAGGCAATCGGATCGAAACGACCCAACTTTTTCCCCCTCCAAAACACTACCGCGATCAGGGCCGTACCGAGGGTCAGGGTTAGCTTCTTTATAATTTCAGCAGTTTTTCCGCGCCCCAAACGGGCTTCCAGCATCAGTCCTTTCGGTGGAAATCGGAAACCAGGACCTTCTTCTGGTAAAGGGTGCCCACCCCGATCAAGTCCATTTGCAAGTCTGACAATTGCTTGTGTGACCTCCGCAACCTTTTTGGGTGGTGCAGAGGGGTCTGGTTTGATGAGGACCGACAAAATCATGCCGTTGCGTGCTTTGACGGTGTCCCAGCGACAAGATAAGCCCGTCAGATCGGGCGGAGTGCCATCGCTTTTTAGGCCCAGCGTGCGGCGGGCAGTTTTCATTTCGCGCTCAAGCCAATTTAGACCACCACCATCAAACATGGCGTAATCCACGTTGCGCGATGCCCCAAATCGTGCCACTCGCACATCTTTTCCGGCGGCGCGAACATCCCTGACCGGGGCCATCGTGGCACGCAGATGGATTGCAAACTCCTGCGTGACCCAAGCTTGCAAACGCGCCAGCTCGCGCGCGGCCAAATCGGCGCAATCTGGCGACAAGGCAAACCCTGCGCCATCGCCGCCAAAGACAAAGGGAAAGGCCCGGCCTGGCAGTGCGTTGCGCAAAGCGGCAATAACCGCTGCGCCGATCATGTTAACGGTTTTGAACTGACCACGGTCAATCAATGCGGTCGAGTCCAAAATGTCACAGCACCCGATCACCCAGTCTTGAGGCAGCGGCGTGAAGGCCTCGCGTTCCAAGCCCGAAAATTCCGCGAAAAGCGGCAGGTCGTCATAAAATGTGACCGTTGATGAGGGGCTTTCTTCCATGGGCTCACCCGGACCTAGTGATTTAAATCTCTATGTGGGGCACGGTCCAACGGCGGCAAGGAAAAAGGGAATCACGATCCCGGTGTATCCAAAACTGACGGGATTTTTGCACCCAGTCGCGATTATTTCTCACGGAAATCGGGGAAAATACTGCAAACCACCCGGACGCACCGCATTCGCCGCTTTTATAAAGGGGGGAGGTTCTATATCACACAGCCGTCGGCCATGAGGCCGGATCACAGTTGGAGAAACAAAATGGGTTATCGCGTCGTTGTCGTCGGCGCCACGGGCAACGTGGGCCGTGAAATGCTGAACATCCTGGCCGAGCGCCAGTTTCCTGTGGACGAACTGGCTGCATTGGCCTCCCGTCGTTCGCTGGGAACAGAGGTGACTTTTGGCGAAAAGACGCTGAAGACCCAGGATCTGGACACCTTTGACTTCACGGGTTGGGACATGGCGCTGTTTGCGGCGGGCTCTGAGCCAGCCAAACAGTATGCGCCCAAGGCGGCTGCGGCTGGCTGTGTTGTCATCGACAACTCCTCGCTCTACCGCTATGACCCACACGTCCCATTGATCGTGCCGGAAGTTAATCCGCAGGATGTTCATGGGTACAAACAGAAAAACATCATCGCCAACCCCAACTGCTCAACCGCGCAGATGGTTGTGGCCCTCAAGCCGCTGCATGATCGTGCCAAAATCAAGCGTGTTGTTGTGTCCACCTATCAGTCGGTATCCGGTTCGGGCAAAGAGGCAATGGAGGAGCTTTGGGAGCAAACTAAAGCGGTCTACAACCCCACCAAAGATGTACCGCCGAGTGTATACACAAAAGAGATTGCGTTTAACGTAATCCCGCATATTGATGTTTTCCTCGACGATGGGTCCACCAAAGAAGAGTGGAAAATGGTTGCCGAGACCAAGAAGATCATCGATCCGGCGATTAAAGTTACCGCGACCTGCGTGCGCGTTCCGGTGTTTGTGGGGCACTCCGAATCCATCAATATCGAGTTTGAAGACTTCCTCGACGAAGATGAAGCCCGCGACATCCTGCGCCAAGCACCGGGCATCATGGTGATCGACAAGCGTGAAGACGGTGGTTACGTGACCCCGAAAGAATGCGTGGGTGACTTTGCGACCTTCATCAGCCGCATCCGTCAGGATTCCACTGTCGAGAACGGGATTAACCTGTGGTGTGTTTCTGACAACCTGCGAAAAGGGGCGGCGCTGAACGCGGTTCAAATCGCCGAACTGTTGGGCCGTGAGGTCCTGAAGAGGGGGTGACAACGCCACCGTTGGCAATGCGCACACCAACTGATCCGATCCTGGTTGCGGCCTCTGTTTGAGGCCGCTCCTACGTTTTCCACATATTGGGTTTTACAAGCAAGACTTGGACATCGGCCACATTTGTACCGGTGCCGCCCGTGCGGATCAGGTCACCAGCGGCGTCAAGGGCACGGTAGCTGTCGTTGTTATTCAGCAACGCTTCGGGGTCTTCGCCGGACTGAGAAATTCGGGACCAGCTTTCGGCATCGACCGCAGCGCCTGCTGCATCTGTCGGCCCGTCCCGTCCGTCGGTGCCACCAGAGAGGAACACCCAGTCGCTGGACGTGCCATCGCAAAGGCGTGCGATATGCAACGCCAGTTCCTGATTGCGTCCACCGCGCCCGTCACCGCGCAGCCGGACTGTGGTTTCGCCGCCAAATAGCAACGCGGTCGGGCGATCAACTTTTGCCTCTTTCAAAGACGTTGCAATTTTTTGGGCGGCATTTTCCACGTCGCCGATCAGCGCGTCGTCTACGATTACCCCTGCCCAGCCTGCGGCTTCGGCGCTCTTTTGCATGGCCAGAAGGCTCTGTTTGTTTGACCCGATCAGGGTATTCTGCGCCTCTGGTAAAACATCGTCCGGTGAAGGCGCAGCCTTCAGGCACGTTTGCACGGCGTCGGGCATGAGCGAAAATAAGTTTTTGTCTTGCAGGAGGTTGCGTGCATCCGTCGCGGTGCCCAGTGGTGCCACGGTCGGGCCGGATGCAATGGCCCGCAGGTCATCGCCAATCACATCAGACAGCAAAAACGCATGCACCGGCGCCGGGGCTGCCGCGCGCAGCAGACCACCGCCTTTCAGCGCGGACAGCTGTTGGCGCACGAGATTCATTTCTGTAATCTCTAGGCCCGATGCCAAGAGAAGCGCGTTTGCTGCAGATTTATCCTGCAGGCTGAGACCGGCGCGCGGAGCAACCATGAGAGCAGACCCACCGCCCGAAATCAGGGCCAGCACCTGATCTTCCGCTTTGGTCTGCGCCAGCAATTCCAGTACCGCATGACCCGCAGCCGCGCTGCTTTCATCCGGAATGGGATGGGCGCCTGCGATAACCTTGGCGCCAGGCAGATCGCATAGGTTTTCAGGGTTGGTGACAGCCAGTGCGCCCGCAGGTTTCGGCAAATGCTCCAAAGCAGCCCGCGTCATTGGCACGGCTGCTTTTCCCACCGCGACCACAAACTGGCGCCCATTGGTGGGCAGCGCAGGCAAGGGGCGTGCATCTAGTTGACGTTTCACTGCGGCATGTGGGTCCGCGGCCGCAATGGCAGCTTGAAATAAGGCCATTGCCGTTTCGCGTAAGCGGCTCATTTATGCGCTCCCTCTGTTATTGCTCACTATTCAGCGGGAGAGCACTCGGCTGCAAGGGGCTTTGGCATGGCTTTCAAATTTCCCCCAATAATCCTTCATGCGTTCCCGCAACCCTTTTACATTGGCGCGAAAGCAGTCTCGGGGTTTGATAGGACCAACAATAGGAACAGGCGATGCGATGAAAAAACCGACGTATTTTGCGCCCCAAGGCGGTCTACCGCCGCAGACGCAGCTTTTGACCGACAGGGCGATGTTCACCGAGGCCTACGCGGTGATCCCCAAGGGGACAATGAGCGATATTGTCACCAGCTTTCTGCCGTTTTGGGAACAAGCGCGGTTTTGGGTGATCGCCCGGCCCCTGTCAGGTTTTGCCGAGAGCTTTTCGCATTATATCGCCGAGGTTCAACCCGGTGGCGGCAGTCGCCGCCCAGAAACAGAAGAGGGTATTGAGCATGTGCTGTTTGTGGTCGAAGGCGGCCTGATGCTGACGATTGATGGCACACGGCATGATCTGCATGAAGGCGGGTATGCCTTCTTGCCGCCCGACGCCACATGGTCTGTGGCAAATGGGACGAAGTTGCCAGTTAAATTTCACTGGATCCGCAAGGCATTCCAAGCGGTCGAAGGGCTGGCCGCGCCCGAGGCTTTTGTCACCAACGAAGCCGACGTGCCAATGAAACCGATGCCGGATACAGACGGCACCTGGGGCACCCAGCGCTTTGCCGACCCAGAAGACCTTCGCCACGATATGCACGTCAATATTGTGAACTTTGAACCTGGCGGTGTGATTCCTTTTGCGGAAACCCACGTGATGGAACACGGTCTTTATGTGCTTGAGGGTAAGGCGGTGTATCGCCTGAACCAAGACTGGGTCGAGGTCGAAGCCGGCGACTATATGTGGCTGCGTGCCTTTTGCCCGCAGGCATGTTACGCAGGGGGGCCGGGCCGGTTTCGCTATTTGCTGTATAAGGACGTGAACCGACACATGCCAATGTCCCCGTTCCGCTAAAGGGAAAGGTCCGCGCGATGCGGCCCCTTTGGTTTACATGCCGTTCGGGTTCATAATCACGTTCGGGATGTTTTTGATCGCCTTGATCTCCAATTGAAAAACTAATGCCTCCTATCG